>DASTZO010000342.1:0-5907 GCA_035764265.1 Sphingomicrobium sp. | reverse complement strand
GGACATGGTCAAGCGCTGGCGATTCCTGATCAATGATTATCTTCGTGGGCGCGCCGTATTGAAACGAGCGATGGTGCTGGTCGATTCGCGCCACGGCCTGAAGGACGTCGATCGAGAAATCATGAAGATGCTCGACGATGCTGCGGTCAGCTATCATCTGGTGCTGACCAAGGCCGACAAGGTCAAGCCAACGGAACTGGCCAACACGATCGACGCGATTCGAACCGAGGCTGCCAAGCACCCGGCGGCCCACCCGCTCATCCTGCCGACTTCCAGCGAAACCGGAGCGGGTATCGCCGAGTTGAGAACTGCGGTGTTGGAAGCGGCTCTCACATGAAACTGATCATCGGCAACCGCGCTTACTCGAGCTGGTCGATGCGCGGCTGGCTGGCCGTCAAGCAGTCCGGCGAGCCGTTCGAGGAGCTGGTCGTGCCGATGTTCGACGCCGAGTGGGAAAAGCGCCGCGAGGGCGACGAGTTCGCGCCGTCGCTCGGCAAGGTGCCGATCATGTGGGACGGCGAGTGCGTCGTCTGGGACAGCCTGGCGATCATCGAGTTCCTCGCCGACCGGGTCGGGCGCGCGCGCTACTGGCCCGAGGACGCGGCGGCGCGCGGGATGGCGCGCTCGATGGCGGCGGAAATGCACTCGAGCTTCGCCAATCTGCGCCGCGAGCTGCCGATGAACGTGCGGCGGAGCTATGCGCCGCGGCCGCTCTCGGACGGGGTCAAGGAGGACATCAACCGGATCCTGCAATTGTGGGCCCAGGCCCGCGCCCGGTTCGGCGGCACCGGCGACTTCCTGTTCGGCACCTGGTGCGCGGCCGACATCATGTACGCCCCGGTGGTCACCCGCTTCATCACCTACGGGGTCGCGGTGCCGCCGTTCGCCGAGCTCTACATGAAGGCGGTGCTGTCGCACCCGCACGTCGGCGAATGGATCGACCAGGCCCAGGACGAGCCGTGGGTGATCGAGCAATATGAGGACGCCGCCGCCTAGCCCGGCTCAATAGGGCGTGCCGTCCTTGCGGGTGTAGCGGCCGTTCGACTGGTCCCAGTGCAAATCGACGTCGGGATAGTGGCAGTCGCCCTCGCCGCGGCGGTTGTCGATCGCGAGGAAGGTGCAGTTGCCCTCGCTGCGGTTGACGAGATGGTGGCCGTTGGCGACGTCCTTGGGAAACGCCGCGCAGTCGCCGGCGCGCATCAGCGTCTCGCCGCCGTCCTCGACCAGCACCGCCTCGCCGTCGAGGACGACGACGAACTCGTCGACGCCCTCGTGCCAGTGGCGCTGGCTGGAGACTCCGCCGGGCTCGAGGACGACGTGGCTGACGCCGATCTCGGCAAGGCCCGCGGCCGCTCCCAGCCGCCGGAAATGGCGCCGCCCCATCTCGGCCGCGAACGGCATCGGGTAGGTGGTGCGGTTGGTCGGCTCGACCTGGTCGAGATCGATCTTGGGCATGGTGCTGTCTCCCTGTCCTTTGCTAGGCGGCGGGAATGGCGAGTGACCCCATCGCGCTTGCGAGCGCTCTGATCAACTGCCCGAGCGTCACCCCGGCGCGCGGGGCCGTGTTCGACGTGCTCGAGGCCGCGGTCCGGCCGCTCGGCTTCACGGTCCACCGCTTTACCGAGGGCGAGGCGCCCGACGGGCCGGTCGAGAACCTCGTCGCGATTCGCGGGGACGGCTCGCCGCACTTCGGCTTTGCCGGCCATCTCGACGTCGTTCCGCCCGGCGAAGGCTGGGATGGCGACCCGTTCGAGGCGCGGGTCGCCGACGGGGTGCTGACCGGGCGCGGCGCCAACGACATGAAAAGCGCGATCGCGGCGTTCGTCGCCGCCCTGTCGCGCTTCGAGCAGAAGCGCGGCACGATCTCGCTGCTGATCACCGGCGACGAGGAAGGGCCGTCGGTCCACGGGACGCCGGCGATCATCCGCTGGCTCGATGAGCGCTCGATCCGGCCGGACATGATCCTGATCGGCGAGCCGACGTCGGAGACGATGCTCGGCGACACGGTCAAGATCGGCCGCCGCGGCTCGGTCAACATGTGGATCGAGGTGCCCGGAACGCAGGGCCATGTCGCCTACCCGCACCGCGCCGCCAACCCGGTCCCGCCGCTCGCCCGGCTGGTCGCGGCGCTGGACGCGCTGCACCTCGACGACGGCAACGACGCCTTCCCGCCCTCGAACCTCGAGTTCACCGATATCGGCTGCCCGCCGGGCGCGACCAATCTGATCCCCGGCTCGGCCAGCGCGCGCCTCAACATCCGCTTCAACAATCTCCACCGCGGCGCAGACCTCGTCCGGCTGGTCGAGGAAACCGCGGCGCGCGAAGCCCCCGGCGCGACCGTCGTCGCGAAGATATCCGGCGAGGCGTTCCTGACCCCGCCCGGCGAGCTCTACGACCTCGTCGTCGATGCGATCCGCGACGAGACTGGCCGGACCCCGACCCTGTCGACCGGCGGCGGGACGTCGGACGGGCGCTATCTCATCAAGCTGTGCCCGGTGGTCGATTTCGGCCTTCCCAACGCGACCATGCACAAGGTCGGCGAAAGCGCGAGCCTCGCCGACATCGCCGCACTGTCGCGGATCTACGAGCGGATCGTCGGCAAGGTGCTGGGCTGAGCCGATGCAGGGCGCCCGCCCGGACCCCGGCTCGCCGATCGTCACGTCGCTCGCGCTTCTCGCCGTTGCCTTCTGGGTCCACTATCTGCTGGTTCACGATTTGCTCGGCCTGCTGACGGTCGACGAGATCTATTTCGCGCATGTGTTCTGGCTGATGCGCGAGGGGCTCGAGCCTTACTCCGGCTTCTACAGCACGCACCTGCCGGCCTATTTCCGGATTCTCGGAGTGCTGGTGCCGCCCGCTGCGCCGCTCGACCTGTCGTTCGTCTGGACGCTCAGGGCGGTCAGCGCGCTCGTCGTAACGGCCTACGCGATCCTGCTGCTCAAGCTCGCCCGGCGCGATTTCCTGTTCCTTCTGCCGTTGCTGCTGCTGTTCGTCACCTTCGCCCGAATGGCGGAGATCCGCCCGGACACGTTCGGGCTGCTGCTGTTCAACATCGGCTGGTGGTGGCTGCTTCGGGGGACCGGGCGGGCCAACATCCTGCTCGCGGCCGCCTTCGCGGGCGCCGCGCTGTTCTTCTCGGCCCGGGCAGCCGTGATGATCGTCGGGCTTGCGCTGCTCTGCGCCTGGCTTTGCGTCCGGCGGCGCGACTGGGCGACCTTCCTCTACCTCGTTCTGCTCGCCGTCGGCCTCGGAGCGATCGCCGCGCTGGCCTACGTGGGCGACCCCGCCGCGTTCACCCGGATGGTGACGTCGGTCTATCTCGACCCGATCGTCCTGATGCCCGACCTGACGATCGGTCAGCGCGTGCTGTCGGTCGACCGGTTGCTCCTGCTGGCGATGATCCTCGTCGCGCTCGCCGCCGCATTGCTCGCGATCGCCCGCGGCAAGGACCGCGAGACCGCCCCGGTCGTCGCCGCGGCGTGCCTGACGCAGCTGGTCCTGGTCGTCGCCGACCCGTCGCCGTTCCAATATGTCTACGGCTGGGCGGCGCTGCCGACGCTGGCCGGGATCGCGTTGCTCGGCCGCTATTCGGTCCGCGGCCTGCACGCCGGCCTCGCCCTTGCCGGCAGCGCGCTGGCGATCGGGCTGGTGTCGCTATCGCTCGCCCAGGCGGCGAGCGGCCGCCCGCCCCGCCCCGGCTCGATGCTCCGCATGACCTACGATCCGCCGCTTCCCGAAGCGGGGCTGCGGCGCGCTTCAACCCCCGATCTCGTCTCGATGATGGTCCGCACCGAGCGCCAGCAGGGCCTGTGGAACCAGCTCGCGCTGCTGACCGAGATCTGCCGCCGGGTGCGCGGGCCGGTGCTGGCCAAATTCTATGCCCATCCCATCTGCCTGCACGACCTGCGACATGACTGGGCGGGCTTGAAATGGCCGCCGATGCTCGTGGGCGATCCGGGCTTGGGCTCGATTCGGGAGTTCGAGGCGCTGTTCGCTCGCCGCCCACCCGAACTGGTCGCCTGGGGCAAGCAGCATTTCACGCCCGAGCCGACCGCGTGGGGCCGGACCCTACTCAAGGACTATGACATCCACGACGGCTTCGCGCTTCGCCGGGCGCCCGGGCCTAGGCGACCGATCGCGAGCCGCGGTCGGCGTTGACGATCCAGCCGACGAACTCGTCCTCGAACATCGGGTGGGCGAAGACATAGCCCTGCAACGCCTGGCACCCCATGGTCCGCAGGATATCCGCCTGGGCGACCGTCTCGACCGCCTCGGCGACGATCTCGCAGCCGACTCCGTGAATCAGCTGGATCACCGCCTGGACGACGACTCGCGCGCGCTCGCAATGCTCGATGTCGGCGATCAGCGACGGATCGAGCTTGACGCGGTCGAGCGGCATCGTCCGCAGCCGGGCGATGTTCGAATAGCCGGTGCCGAAATCGTCGATCGAGATGGTCGCTCCGTCGGCGCGCAGCGCGGCGATCTCGGCCAGCACTCCTTCCGACACTTCCATCGCCGCGCTTTCGGTGAACTCGAGCTCGATCAGCGACAGCGGCACGCCCTCGTCGGCAAAGCTGTGGCGCAGCCGGGAGAAAAAGTCGGCGCGCTCGATCTGGCGCGGGCTGACGTTGAACGCGAGGCGGCGGGCGATCCCCTCGCGGTTCCACGAGCCGAGCACCGATGCGACTTCGGCGACCACCCAATCGCCGATATCGGTGATCATGCCGGTCCTCTCGGCAATCGGCACGAAGCTGTCCGGCATTCGCAGCCCGTCGCGCGGATGGTTCCAGCGAAGCAGCGCCTCGGCGCCGGCGATTTCCCCGGTCACCAGGCTCAGCTGCGGCTGGAAGGCGAGCAGGAACTCGTCGCGCTGGACCGCCTCGGTCAGCGCCCGCTCGGTCTCGACTTTTTCCTGGTGCTGGGCCGCCAGTTGCTCGTTGAACAGGCAGTGCTGGCCGCCGCCGGTCGACTTGGCGCAATACATGGCGATGTCCGCGGCGCGCATCAGCGATTCGATGCTCGAGCCGTGGTCGGGGCAGATCGACACCCCGATCGACGCGCCGATATCGACGCTGTGACCGCACAGCTCGAATGGCTCGGCGATCGCCAAAGCGATCCGGCGGGCGATTCGCTCGACGTCGGCGGAGGATTGGATCGCCGGGAAGAACAAGGTGAACTCGTCGCCGGCGAGCCGCGCCAGCAGCGGCCGCCGCTGCAGCGCCTCGCCGAATTCGGCGGTGACGACGACTCGCAGCCGGTTGGCGACCATGATCAGCAATTGGTCGCCGCGGGCATGGCCGAGGCTGTCGTTGACCGACTTGAACCGGTCGAGGTCGACGAACAGCATCGCCGATCGCGACCCGTCGGCCTCGCTGAGCAATTTGTCGGCTTCGGAACGGAAATGGAGACGGTTCGGGAGCGAGGTCACCGGGTCGTACATGCCGAGCGCATGGGCGTTTTCGATCGACGAGCGGACTTCCGCGAACAGCGTGTCGACGGCGGCGGCGAGCTTGGGCATGATCCGCTGGACGGCAACCGGAGCGGGCGAGACGAGGTCGCCGTCCTCGACCGCGAGCAGGCGGTCGCCGAGTGCGGCCAGGGCGCGGGCGCTCTCGCTGTTGGGGCGTTCCGAGGCGATGTAGCTGATCAGCAGGCAGAAGGCGCCGGCGACGATCGACGCGACGATCTTCTCGTTCAGTTCGGTGATGTAGAGCATGGCGCTCAGCGAGAAGACGAACGAGGCGAAGCCGGCCGCGCCCGACAGGAGCGCGTTGCTGATTTTCTGGGCCGTCCCTTCTCTCATCGCCAGTAATTGCGCCCGCGGGCGGCAGTGCCCGTCTCCCGCCCCCGCGATTAGTCCAGAGCGGTTAAGAAAATGTGGAGCGAGCGGCGTTAACGGCGTCGAAG
>DASTZO010000341.1:0-9641 GCA_035764265.1 Sphingomicrobium sp. | reverse complement strand
GGCTTCAGCCTTGGCATCTTCGGGACGTTCTTAGTCTTCGGAACGGTGTCTATCCCGGCGATCCTCGCCGCCGCGCCGTCGATGGCGGGTTCGACGATCGGCTTTGCCGGCATGACGGTCGACACGATGACCTTGCTGTGCCTGCTCCTGTTCGTCGGGGCTTGTGGCAAGTCGGCGCAGCTCGGCCTTCACACCTGGCTGCCCGACGCGATGGAGGGCCCGACCCCGGTCAGCGCCCTGATCCACGCCGCGACCATGGTCACCGCGGGCGTGTTCATGGTCTGCCGGCTGTCGCCGATGTTCGAGGCGAGCGAGATCGCCCGGCACGCCGTCATCTACGTCGGCGCGGCGACCGCGATCTTCGCCGCCACCGTCGGCACCGCCCAGAACGACATCAAGCGGGTGGTCGCTTACTCGACCTGCTCGCAACTGGGCTTCATGTTCTTCGCCGCCGGGGTCGGCGCCTACGGCGCGGCGATGTTCCATCTGTTCACCCACGCCTTCTTCAAGGCCTTGCTGTTCCTCGGCGCGGGCTCGGTGATCCACGCGATGCACCACGAGCAGGACATGCGCTTCTACGGCGGCCTTCGCAGGCAGATCCCGTTCACCTTCTGGGTGATGGTGATCGGCACGCTGGCGATCACCGGCGTCGGCATCTTCGGGTTGGGCTTTGCCGGCTATTGGTCGAAGGATTCGATCCTCGAGAGCGCTTATGCGAGCGGCAGCGTTCCGGGCGGGATCGCCTTCTTCCTGGGCGCGCTCGCCGCGCTTCTGACCAGCTTCTACTCGTGGCGGCTGATCTTCCTCACCTTCTACGGCGAGCCGCGCTGGGCCGCCTCCGAGCACATCCAGCACGCGCTCCACGGAGATCATGACTCGCCCGACCAGGAGCATGGCGACAGCTCGCACGACACCGGCATGCCGCCGGTCGGGAGCGGCGGCTACCGGCCGCACGAAAGCCCCTGGACGATGCTGGTGCCGATCGGCCTGCTGGCGCTGGGCTCGATCCTTGCCGGCCAGCTGTTCCACGAAATCTTCGTCGGCGCCGAAGAGGGGCCGCGGTTCTGGGGCGGCAGCGTCGCCTTCGACGCGCACCTCGCCCACGCCGCGCACGAGGTGCCGGCGTGGGTCAAATACACCGCCACCTTCGTCATGCTGATCGGCCTGGCGATCGCCTGGAACAATTACATCCGCCGACCGGACGCCGCCGGCCGCTTCGTCGCCCAGTTCCGCGGGCTGCACCGCTTCGTCCTCAACAAATGGTATTTCGACGAGCTCTACGACCGCATCTTCGTTCGGCCGGCGCTGTGGCTGGGCAGGCTGTTCTGGCACGGCGGCGATGAGGGCACGATCGACCGCTTCGGACCGCACGGCGCCGCTTATGCGGTCGGGGTCGGCAACCGGTGGACCGCCCGGCTGCAGTCGGGCTACCTCTACAGCTATGCGCTGGTGATGCTCCTCGGCCTGATCGGGGCTGCGACCTGGGCCGTCTGGTGGGCGCGGTGAGCGGCCTCGACGACCTGCCAGTGCTGTCGATCCTGGTCGGCCTGCCGCTGGTCGCGGGCATGGCCTGCCTGTTCGTCAATGCCGCGGCCGCGCGCTGGATCGCGCTGGTGACGACCCTGGCCGCGCTGGCGATCGGCGCCTGGCTGTGGGGCTCCTACGACCCCGCCGGGGCGCAGTGGCAGTTCGTCGAGCGGCTCGACCTCGGCGGCGGAATCGCCTGGGCGCTCGGCATCGACGGCATCGCTTTGGTGCTGATCATGCTGACCCTGTTCCTGATGCCGATCTGCATCGGGGCGTCGTGGAGAAGCATCGAAAAACGCGTGCCCGAATATATGGCCGCCTTCCTGCTGATGCAGGCGCTGATGGTCGGCGTGTTCGTCGCCCAGGACCTGTTCCTGTTCTACATCTTCTTCGAAGGCGGCCTGATCCCGATGTATCTGATCATCGGCATCTGGGGCGGGCCCGAGCGCATCAAGGCGAGCTACAAATTCTTCCTCTACACCTTGCTCGGCTCGGTGCTGATGCTGATCGCCATGCTCTACATGGTGCTCGAGGCCGGCACGACCTCGATCCCCGAGCTGATGGCGTTCGATTTCGATCCGGATGCCCAGCGCTGGCTGTGGCTCGCTTTCCTTGCCAGCTTCGCGGTCAAGCTGCCGATGTGGCCGGTCCACACCTGGCTTCCCGACGCCCACGTCGAGGCGCCGACCGCCGGCTCGGTGATCCTCGCCGGCGTGCTGCTGAAAATGGGCGGCTACGGCTTCATCCGCTTCTCGCTGCCGATGTTCCCCGAAGGCTCGGCCGCGTTCGTGCCGCTGGTGTTCGTCCTCAGCGGGATCGCGGTCGTCTACACCTCGCTGGTCGCCCTGGTGCAGCGCGACATGAAGAAATTGATCGCTTACTCGTCGGTCGCGCACATGGGCTTCGTCACCTTCGGCCTGTTCGCGTTCAACCGCCAGGGCATCGAGGGCGCGATGATCGTCATGCTCAGCCACGGTCTGGTCTCCGGCGCTTTGTTCCTGTGCGTCGGGGTGGTCTACGACCGGCTGCACACGCGCGACATCGACCGCTACGGCGGGCTGTCGAACAACATGCCGGGCTATGCGCTGCTGTTCATGCTGTTCACCATGGCCGCGGTCGGGCTGCCCGGCACCAGCGGCTTCGTCGGCGAGTTTCTGAGCCTGGTCGGCACCTACCGGGTGTCGACCTGGGCGGCGATCGTCGCCACCACCGGCATCATCCTCGGCGCCGCCTACATGCTGTGGCTCTACTGGCGGATCGCCTTCGGCGCGGCGCGCACCGCCGAAGCGGCGGCGATGCCCGACTTGTCGATGCGCGAATGGTGGCTGCTGGGGCCGATCGCCGCGGCGGTGCTGTGGATGGGAGTCTATCCCGAAAGCTTCCTTCGGCCGATCCGGGCCGATGTCGGGCGGCTGCTCGAGCGGGTCGAGCGCGCGGCTCCCAAGGGCGATTCGCTGCCGACCGCGGGCAAGCCGCAGGCCGGGACCCACGCCCCCGAAACCCGTGAACCGGAGGCGGCGCACTGATGAACCAGCTGATGCCCATTCTTCCGGAGCTCATCCTGACCGCGGGCGCGATCGTGCTGATGATGGTCGCCGCGTTCGCCGGCCGTCGCGGCTCGGGGCTGACCAGCTGGGCGTCGGTCGCTCTGCTGGTCGCCGCGACCGTCGCTCTGATCGGCCCGCCATCAAGCGCCGGCCCGCTGTTCGGCGGGCTGATCGTCGCCGACGCGTTCGGATCGTTCGGCAAGGCGATCATCTTCCTCTCCTCGGCCGTCGCGATCATCGCCGCGCACGGCTGGTTCGAGCGCGACACCGAGCATTCCTCCGAATATTCGGTGCTGATCCTGTTCAGCGCGGTCGGCGGGGCGGTGATGGTCTCGGCGACCAATCTGATCACCCTCTACATGGGGCTCGAGCTCACCAGCCTGTCGAGCTACGTGCTCGCCTCCTACCGCCGCGGCGACGAGCGCAGCGCCGAGGCGGGACTCAAATATTTCGTCCTTGGAGCGCTTGCCAGCGGCATCCTGCTCTACGGCATCTCCTTGCTCTACGGCTTCACCGGCACCATGACCTTCCCCGGTCTCGCCGCCGCCTTCGCGCGCGACGGCGCCCTGTCGCTCGGACTGCTGTTCGGTCTCGTCTTCCTGCTCGCCGGAATCGCCTTCAAGGTCAGCGCGGTGCCGTTCCACATGTGGACGCCCGACGTCTACGAAGGCGCCCCGACACCGGTCACCGCTTTCTTCGCCTCGGCTCCGAAGGTCGCGGCGGTTCTGCTCGCGACCCGGGTGTGCCTCGACGCGCTCGAGCCGGCGACCGACGCCTGGCGGCAGATCGTCATCTTCGCCGCGCTCGCCTCCATCCTGCTCGGCGCCGTCGCCGCCTGGGGCCAGACCAACATCAAGCGGCTGCTCGCTTATTCGTCGATCAACAATGTCGGCTTCGCTCTGATCGGCCTCGCCGCCGGCGGGCCCAAGGGCGCCTCGTCGGTCCTGTTCTACATGGCGGTCTACGTGGTGATGACCCTAGGCGCCTTCCTCTGCGTGCTCAGGATGCGGACCGAGGGCGGCGAGCCGACCGAGCGAATCGACGACCTCGCCGGCCTGTCGCAGGCGCGCCCGGCGTTCGCTGCGGCGCTGGCGGTTTTCATGTTCAGCCTCGCCGGCGTGCCGCCGCTGTTCGGCTTCTGGCCCAAGCTGCTGGTGTTCAACGCCGCGGTCGACGAGGGGCTGATCGCGCTCGCCGTCGCCGGCATCGTCGGCACCGTGGTCGGCGCTTATTATTACCTCCGGATCGTCAAGATCATGTATTTCGACGAGGCGGCCTCGCCGCTGGTGCGCACTCGCGCGCCGCTCGAGCGGCTGATGATCCTGGTCGCGGCGCTGATCGTCTCGCCGCTCGGTTACCTGCTGATCGGCCCGCTCGGCGCCTACGCCGACCGCGCCGCGGGGTCGATCTTCTGACCCGCATCCGGATCGTCGAGCGCACCGGCTCGACCAATGCCGATCTGCTCGCCGACGCCAATGCCGCCGAAAGCGAGTGGCTGGTCGCTCTGCAGCAATCGGCGGGCAAGGGCCGGCAGGGGCGCGCCTGGGCCGGGGGCGAGGGCAATTTCTTCGGCAGCACGCTGATCGGGCTGAAGCCGGGGGACCCGCCGGCGCCGCTGCTGTCGCTGGCCGCGGGGCTGGCGCTGGTGGAGGCGGTCGACGTCGCCGCTCCGGGCTTGTCCTCGACGCAAGGCCTGCTGATGCTCAAATGGCCCAACGATCTTCTGCTCGGCGGCGACAAGCTTGGCGGAGTCCTGCTCGAGCGCGCCGGCGAGCGCGTCGTCGCCGGCTTCGGGGTCAACCTCGGCTCGGCGCCGAGCTTCCCAGACCGCAAGGCGGCCTCGCTCCAGGCGGCGATCGCGCCCAAGGCCTTCGCGCCCTTGCTGGCCGCGAGCTTTGCCCGGGCCCTCGCGCTATGGCGGAGCGGCGCTTCGAATGCGCTCGCCGATGCGTGGCTGGAGCGCGCCCACCCGGTCGGCGCATTGCTGACCGTCCACACCGGCGCCGACGACCGCACCAGCGGCCGCTTCGACGGCCTCGAGCCCGACGGGGCGCTCCGCCTGCGCACCGACCAGGGCGTCGAGATCGTCCGCGCGGGCGACGTCGAGTTGTGAACCAGGGCGCGGAAAGCTAGGGCACGGCCATGCTGCTCGCCATCGACGCCGGCAACACCAACCTGGTGTTTGCGCTGCTCCAGGACGGCGAGATCAAGGCGCGATGGCGGATCGCGACCGACCCGCGGCGGACCGCCGACCAATATGCGGTGTGGCTGCACCAATTGCTCGAGCTCGAAGGCTATGCCCGGGCCGACGTCGACTCTGTGATCATCGGCATCGTCGTGCCGCGCGCGCTCCACAACCTGGAGGTGCTGGCCCGCAAATATTTCCACGTCGAGCCGCTGATCGCCGGGCAGGGCGCGGCGGCCTGGCCGATGGCGCTCGACGTCGACGAGCCGCACAACGTCGGCGCCGACCGAGCGCTCAACGTCATCGCCGCCCACGCAAAGTATCCGGGCGACCTGGTCATCATCGATTTCGGAACCGCGACCACCTTCGACGCGGTGGATGGCTCGGGCGCCTACAAGGGCGGGATCATCGCTCCGGGGATCAACCTGTCGATCGACGCCCTGGTCAACGCCGCGGCGATGCTGCCGCGGATTGCGATCGACGCGCCCGACGATACCAGCGTCGTCGGCCGGACCACCGAGCGCCAGATGCTGATCGGCATCTACTGGGGCTATGTGGCGATGATCGAGGGGCTGGTCGAACGGATGAAAAAGGAAATCGCGGGGCCGGTCACCGTGATCGCCACCGGCGGGCTTGCGGCCCTGTTCGACAAGCATACGCAGGCGTTTGACGCGATCGAGCCCGACCTGACCATCCAGGGGTTGGGGCTTCTCCACCAGACAAGCGTTTCAGCCTAGATGATTCCAGGCGAAGAGCTGTTGTTCTGCGCGCTCGGCGGGTCGGGCGAGATCGGCATGAACGTTAATCTCTACGGCTGCCGCGGCCAGTGGCTGATGGTCGACTTGGGCCTGACCTTCGCCGGCCCCGATTATCCCGGCATCGACCTCATCCTTCCCGACCTCGAGTTCATCGAGCGCCAGCAGGACCGGCTCGCCGGGATCATCCTCACCCACGGCCACGAGGACCATATCGGGGCGCTCCCCTATCTGTGCTCGGACTTGAAGGTGCCGCTGTACGCGACCCCGTTCACCGCCGGGCTGATCGCCGGCAAGCTCGAGGAGGAGGGGCTGACCGGACAGGTCCGGCTCAACATCGTCGAGGGCGGCGGCCCCATCGAGCTCGGCCCGTTCAAGGTCCGCTTCATCGCTCTGTCGCACTCGATCCCCGAGGGCAACGGAGTGCTCGTCGAAACGCCGTTCGGGCGCGTGTTCCACACCGGCGACTGGAAGATCGACGAGACGCCGGTGCTCGGCGAGGCGCCGGGCTCCGCCTCGCTGATCGAGATCGGCGAGCTGGGAGTCCTGGCCCTGGTCTGCGATTCGACCAACGTCTTCCAGAACGAGCCGTCGGGCTCGGAGGAGGGCGTCCACCACGGCCTTGCCGAGCAGGTCGCCAAGGCTCGCGGGCGGGTTCTGGTCACCACTTTTGCGTCGAACGCCGCGCGGCTCCAGACCATCGGCCGGGTGGCGAGCGAAACCGGGCGGCGGGTGTGCGTCGCCGGGCGCTCGCTCGATCGCATCATCTCGGTCGCCAAGGCGACCGGCTATCTCAGGGATTTCCCCGAGCCGGTGCGCTTCGACGAGGCGATGCGGCTGCCGCGTGAGCAAGTGCTGATCGTCGCCACCGGCGGCCAGGGCGAGCCGCGCGCCGCGCTCGGGCGGATCGCCTCGGGCAACCACGAATTGAAGCTCGCCGAGGGCGACACGATCATTTTCTCGTCGCGGATCATCCCCGGCAACGAGGTCGCGATCGGCCGGATCATGAACCAGCTGTCCGACATCGGCGCGCTGATCGTCACCGAGAAGCAGGCCCACGTCCATGTCTCCGGACACCCGGGTCGGCCCGAGCTGCTGATGATGTACGACTGGGTCCGGCCGGAGATCATCGTGCCCGTGCACGGCGAGGCGCGGCACCTTGCCGAGCAGGCGCGCCTGGCGCTGTCGCATGGAGTCCCCAAGGCGGTGGTCCAGATGAACGGCGACCTCGTGCGCCTCGCCCCGGATGGGCCGGCGAAGATCGATGAGGTGCGCGTCGGCCGGCTGGTGCTCGACGGCGACGTCATTCTTCCGGCCGACGGGACGACGATCAACGAGCGCCGCAAGATCGCGGTCGGCGGGCTGATCACCGTCGCGCTGGCCGTGACCGCCGGCGGCAAGCTCGCCGGGCCGCCGCTGGTGCGGCCGTCTGGAGTCCCGGTCGAAGCCGACCGCGACGATTTCATCGCCGATGCGACCGACACCGCCGAGCGCGCCTTCGATCCGCGCGCCGACGAGGAGCGGGCGCGCGAGGCGGTGCGGCTCGCGGTCCGCCGCTGCGCGACCGCCTGGACCGGCAAGAAGCCGGTGGTCGACGTGTCGATCGTCAAGGTCGGCGAATGACGGTCGGCTCGATCGTCGCAATCTATCTTCTGTTCTTCATCGCCAGCGCGTTCCTCCTGTTGCCGTTCGGGGTGAAGACCGACGAGGAGGCGGGGACTCCCAAGGTCCCGGGGCAGGCCGACAGCGCCCCGCATCGCTTCGACCTGCCGCGGCACCTGCTCCGCGCCGCGCTGCTCGGGCTGCTTCTGTTCGCGCTCTATTACGCCAATTGGACGCAGGGCTGGATCGAGGTCGACGACCTCGACTTCTACAATCCGCGCTGAAAGCCGCGCTGAAGCTCAGCGCCGCCGATCGATCGCCTGAGCGAGCGCCGCGTAGAGCTTGCCCATGTCCGAGGACATCAGGGTCACCGCCATCATCCCGCCGTCGCGCTCGGCCAGCACCCGGCGCAGCATCGCCTCGAAATCGTGGACGTAGCGGTTGACCGACCCCTGGAACTCGCGGTCGGTGTCGTAATGCGCCTGGATCGCGCGGCTCTCGCTGTTCCCCATCAGCCGCACGGCGCGGCGCGTGAACACGCCGCGGTTGCCCTTGAGGTAGGATGCCCAGGCCTTGTCGTCGACCTCGTCGGACAGGATCTTGCCGACGTCGATCGCCGCGGAATTCATCGAATCGATCAATAGCGACACCCGGCGGGCGAACGCCTCGCTGTCCTTTTCGCGCTGGTCGGCCTGGGTCTGCTCGAAATAATGCTCAAGCGCGGCGCTGCTCTGGCCGAGGCTGAGCATCTGCTGGGTCAGCCGGTCCGACGCCTCGCGGGCGCTTTCGACCGCTCGCGCGGCGATCGCCTCGACGCCGCGCAGCCGCTCCTCGATGCCCTCGCGGATCGCCGCCTCGAGCGCCTCGCGGGTCGCCTTCGACAGCTTGCCGGCGCTGTCGGGAATGACTCCCTCGATCGCCTCTCGGGCGCGTTCCGCGGCATGGGCGGCGGCCTCCTTGACCTGGACCAGCGCTGCGACCAGCGCCGGCCCGGTCTCGGCGGTCAGTCGCGAGGCCTCGCCCTGCGCCTCGCTCAGCGCCGCGGTCAAAGCCGCCAGCCGCTGCTCGGAATCGCCGACGCCGTCGTCGATGGTTGCCAGAAGCGCGGCGAAGCGGTCCTGCTGGTCGGCGATCCCGGCGCCGCTGGCGGCGATCTGCTGGCTCGCCTCGACCGCCGCGTCGCGCATCCAGCCGATCTCCGGCTTGGCGGCCTCGGTCGCCTTGAGCACCCGCTCGGCGCCGGTCTCGGCCTCGCCGATCGCGGTTCCGAGGCCTTCTTGGATCTCCGCGGTCAGCTGGTCGATGCCTTGGCGCAGGGCGGCGGTGCGCGTCGCCAGCGCCTCGATCGAATGATCCTGCGCGCCGGTCTGCTGCGCGAGCCCGTCGAGCTCGGCGCGGGCGCGCGACAGCGAGCCGAGGAAATGGTTGGCGCGCTCGTCGCCCTGCGCCGCCAATTCGGCGAAGCGCTCGTCGATCAGAGTGAGCCCGCGGTCGATGTCGGCGAACAGGCGCTGCGACACGCGCTCCTGCTCGGCGACCCGCGCCGACAGCCCGTCGAGCGACGCTCCGGCCTGGCCGATCTTCGAGCCGAGCACGTCGGCCGCCTCGATCCCGGCGCGGCCGATCCCGGCCGACGCCTGCTCGACCAGCGCCGCCACCGCCGCGGCCTGGGTGTCGATCCCGCCGCGGATCTCGTCGAGGGTCCGGGCCGTCCGGTCGAGCAACGAGTCGAGCGCACCCGAAAAGCTCGTTTCCGCCTCGCCGACCCGGGCCGCGGCCGCGGCCCCGGCGCTTTCGATCTGGGTCAGGTGCGTGTCCAGCCGCTGGGCCGCGCTGCCGACCTGCTCATCGGCCTCGCGGGTGCGCTCGGACAGCGCCGCGACCTGTTCGCTCAATTCGGCGGTGCGCGACGCCGAATCGCTGCCGATGCCGCGCAACTGCTCGGCGATCGCCCGGCTCGTCGCCTCCGCCCTGGGCAAATCCTCGAGCAGGACGGCGATGTCGGTGCGCGCCGCTTCGGCCGCG
>DASTZO010000340.1:0-8097 GCA_035764265.1 Sphingomicrobium sp. | reverse complement strand
GAGCACCGTCCCGAAGCGCCTGGTCGTCGCGAAAATCTCCGGCTCGGCCTCGGCCGACAGGCGGATCATCTTGGCGTAGCAACCGCCCTCGAAGTTGAACACCGCGGTGTCCGACCAACCGTGCTCGTCGTCGCCGATCAGGGTCCGGTTGGGGTCGGCCGACAGGGTCGTCTTGCCGGTCCCGGACAGGCCGAAGAAGATCGCCGTGTCGCCGTCGGGGCCGATGTTGGCCGAGCAGTGCATCGGCATGATCCCCTGCGCCGGGAGCAGGAAGTTCAGCAGGCCGAACACCGACTTCTTCATCTCGCCGGCATAAGCGGTGCCGCCGATCAGGATGACCTTCTTCTCCAGGTTGACCGCGATCACCGTCTCGCTCCGGCAGCCATGGCGCTGCGGGTCCGCTTTGAAGCTCGGCAGGTCGATGATCAGATATTCGGGCTCGAACCCCGGCAGCTCCTCCGCTTCGGGCCGGACCAGCAGGGTGCGGATGAACAGATTGTGCCAGGCGAGCTCGTTGACCACCCGGACCCGCACCCGGTGCTCGGGCTGCGAGCCGCCGTAGAGGTCGACGACGAACAGGCTGTCCCTGGCGCCGAGCGCTTCGAGGAAGTCGTGGTGCAGCCGGTCGAACGCCTCGCCGTCCATCGGCTTGTTGAACTTGCCCCACCAGACCGTGCGCTCGGTAGTCGCGTCGCGGACGATGAAGCGGTCCTGGGCGCTTCGACCGGTATGCTTGCCGGTGCGGACGACCAGGGGCCCGTCCCTGGCGAGCAGGCCTTCGCCGCGATGAACGGCATGCTCGACCAGCGGCGCGGTGGTCAGATTCCAGAAGACCTCGGCGCCGGTCGCGATGCCGTGCGCTTCAAGCCCGTGCCTTGGAATCCGGTCGCTCACTCGATTTTTCCCCTGCCGATGGTCAAAGCGGCGGCGGCCGGGACCTTGGGACAAGGGGGCCTGCCGCCGCATACGTATGCGCACTCGCGCCTATAACCCCGAAAAACTCGCCGGGTCAAAGCCGCGGCCCCTGGGGAGGGGCGGCGCTTGTTTCGGCTGGAGACGCTGGCTAAGCCGAGGCTCCCGGCGCAAGCCGCCGCCAGAAGGCCATTGATGAGCCAAGTGATCGCGCTGGTCGACGACGACCGCAACATCCTCACGTCGATATCCATCGCGCTTCAGGCCGAAGGCTTCATCACCCGCGTCTATTCGGACGGGGAGACGGCGCTGAAGGCGTTCGCCGACAACCCGCCCGACCTTGGCGTGTTCGACATCAAGATGCCGCGCATGGACGGGATGGAGCTGCTCCGCCGGGTGCGCGAGACCAGCTCGATGCCGGTCATCTTCCTGACCTCCAAGGACGACGAGCTCGACGAGGCGCTCGGGCTGGCGATGGGCGCCGACGACTATATTTCGAAGCCCTTCTCGCAGCGGCTGCTGATCGCCCGAATCCGCGCCCTGCTGCGCCGGCAGGAGCTCGCCAGGGGCGAGGCCAGCGCGGCCGGCGACGAGCCCGAGGCGCCGCTGCTCGAGCGCCGCCGGCTGACCATGGACCCGGCCCGGCACAAGGTGCTGTGGGACGGCAAGGACGTCACCCTGACCGTGACCGAGTTCCTGATCCTCGAGGCGCTCGCCCAGCGGCCGGGGGTGGTGAAGAGCCGCAACCAGCTGCTCGACATCGCCTACCAGGACGACGTCTATGTCGACGACCGGACGATCGACAGCCACATCAAGCGAATCCGGCGCAAGTTCCGGGCGGTCGACCCCGAGTTCGATGCGATCGAGACCCTCTACGGCGTCGGCTACCGCTTCGAAGATGAGTGACGACCTCCATCCGGACGAGGGCGACGACCTTGCGCTGAGCTGGTCGGGGCGCTGGACCCTCGCCCACCGGATCCTCGCGGTGAACATCCTGACCCTGGCGCTGCTGGCGCTCAGCATTCTCTACCTCGACGCGTTCCGCAACCAGCTGAGCAAGGAGCGCATCCAGCAGACCAAGCGCGAAGCCGCGATCACCGCCGAGATGCTCGAGGCCGTGCCGGCGAAGGACCGGGCAAGAGCAATCGCCGCGGCGGGCGAGGCGAGCGGCAGCCGGATCCGGCTGTACGACGAGCGCGGGCGGCTGGCGGCGGACAGCTGGCGGTTGACCGGCCCGACCTACCAGTTGCGCGACCCGGCGACCCAGAGCTGGACCAAGGACGTCGCCCGGGCGCTCGACCGCGGCTTCAACGCGATCGTCGGCGCCGAGCCGGTCGAGGATTTCTCCGAGCCCGGTCGCGACTCGCTCGCCGCCTGGCCGGAGGTGCTGGAGGCGAAGAGCAGCGGCCGGGTCGAGAGCGAGGTCCGCAACGCACCCGACCTGACGCCGGTCTTCTCGTCCGCCGCGCCCGCCGCGGGCGGGGTGCTGCTGGTCACCGAGAACGACCGCAACTTCACCCGCACGGTCCGGAGCCAGCGCGCCGCGCTCGGCATCGCCATGGCGCTGGCGACGATCCTGTCGATCCTGCTGTCGCTGTTCCTCGCCCGGACCATCGTCCGGCCGCTCAGGCGCCTGGCGCTGGCCGCCCACCGCGTGCGCCTCGGCCGGGCGCGCGAGGTCAAGGTCCCCCGACTGCCCTCGCGCAGCGACGAGATCGGGCTGCTCGCCCGCGCGGTGTCCGACATGAGCCAGTCGCTGCGGCTTCGGATCGACAATATCGAGGCCTTCGCCGCCGACGTCACCCACGAGCTCAAGAACCCGCTCGCCTCGTTGCGCTCGGCGCTCGACAGCCTCGATCGGATCGACGACCCCAGACTTCGGCAGCGGCTGATCGAGGTCGCGCGCGAGGACGTCGTCCGGCTCGACCGGCTGATCGGCGATATCAGCGAGGCGGCCCGGACCGACGCCGAGCTCGCCCGGGCGGCGTTCGAGCCGGTCGATCTGGGCCCGCTGATCGAGCAACTGGTCGCGAGCTGGGAGAATCGCCGCGAGAAGGGCGACGCCACCATCGCCTTCGCCCGGCCGCGGCGCGCCAGCGCGGTGGTGCTCGGCAAGCCCGACCGGCTCGCCCGGGCGATCGACAATGTGATCGACAATGCGATCAGCTTCTCGCCTTCCGGCGGGCTGGTCGAGATCGCCGCGACGCGGGTCGGCGACAAGGTCCGGATCCGGATCGACGACGAGGGCCCGGGAGTGCCGAGCGACGCCCGTGAAGCGATCTTTAACCGCTTCCACTCAGTCAGGCCCGAGGGCGAGAATTTCGGCCGCCATTCGGGGCTCGGGCTTGCGATTGCCCGCGCAATTGTCGAAGGCCACGACGGGGAGATTGACGTGCAGGACCGCGACGACGCGCCTTCGGGCGCCCGCTTCACCATCTGCTTGCCGGCGGCGAACCTGTCATGAGCGCGCGCCTGTCGTCCGAGACGGTGCACGCCAGCACCGTCGCCGCCGAGGGCCGGGCGGTCCTGATCAGCGGGCCCTCGGGTTCCGGCAAGTCCGACCTGACGCTGCGCCTGCTCGACCGCGGCTTCACGCTCGTCAGCGACGACCAGACCATCGTGAGGCGCGAGGGCGACCGGCTGATCGCCTCGCCGCCTGCGACGATCGCCGACAAGCTCGAGATCCGCGGCATCGGCATCGTCGACATGGAGAACCTCACCGACATTCCGGTCGCGCTGCTGGTCGAGCTGACCAGCGACATCCAGCGCTTGCCGGACGACAGCCGCGAGCGGCCGATCCTCGGAGTCCCGCTGCCGCTGATCAGCATCGACGCGATGGCCGCCTCGGCGCCGTCCAAGGTCGCCCTCGCGCTCGACCGAATGGGCCTCAAGCTCAAATGAGCGGGACGCTTCGTTGAGCGAGTCCCTTCGGTGAACGAAAGGCGGCCGGGTCGGCGACCTGCGCCGCGCCTGCTGCTCGTCACCGGGATGTCGGGGGCCGGCAAGTCGACGGTGCTCGACGCGCTCGAGGACATGGGCTGGGACTGCGTCGAGAATCTGCCGGCCGCGATGCTCAGGGACTATGCCGAGCACGGTCTCGCCGGCGGGCGCCAGGTGCCGATCGCGGTCGGGATGGACGTCCGCAGCCGCGGCTTCGATCCCGCCGCCCTGCCCGACATCCTCCATTCGATCGAACGCGTCAGCCCGGAGATCCTCTACCTCGATTGCTCGGGAGCCGAGCTGATCCGCCGCTACGACGAGACCCGCCGGGTCCACCCGCTGGCGCCCGACCGGCCGGCCGAGGACGGCATCGCCCGCGAGCGCAGCTTCACCGCCGATCTTCGAAGCGCCGCCGAGAGCGTGCTCGACACCACCGACCTGACGCCCGGCGAGCTGCGCGACGAGCTTCGGCGGCGCTACGGCGGCGAGGCCGACCAGCCGGTGCTGACCATCGCCTCGTTCGGCTTCGCCCGCGGCGTGTCGCGCACCGCCGACTTGATGTTCGACCTGCGCTTCCTCGCCAACCCGCACTGGGTCGACGAACTTCGCCCGCTGACCGGAACCGATGCCAAGGTCCGAGCCTATATCGAGCAGGACCCGGCCTGGACCGGGGCGATGGACCGCATCGAAGCGCTTCTCATCGACTGGATTCCCCGCTACTGGGCCGCCGGCAAAACCTATCTGACCGTCGCATTCGGCTGCACCGGGGGGCGCCACCGCTCCGTTTGTGCCGCCGCCGAAATGGCGGAACGATTGCGAAGGGCGGGCTTTTCCCCGAATGTCCGGCACCGCGACCTGGCTTCGCGGCCGAGCGACACGGTCGAAAGCAATGCCGGGCGAGGCTCCGTTGGAGGCGAGTTGAACGGATGATTGGACTAGTGCTGGTGACTCATGGCCGCCTCGCGGCCGAGTTCGTCACCGCGATGGAGCATGTCGTCGGGCCGCAGGAGGCGATCGAGGCGATCTGCATCGGCCCCGACGACGACATGGAAGCGCGCCGCAAGGACATCGCCGCGGCGATCGGCCGGGTCGACGGCGGCGACGGAGCGATCATCCTCACCGACCTGTTCGGCGGGACTCCGTCGAACCTCGCCATCAGCCTGATGAAGAGCGAGAACATCGAGGTCATCGCCGGGGTCAATCTGCCGATGCTGATCCGGCTCGAAAGCGCCCGCAAGGTGATGGGCGTTCATGCCGCGGTGACCGCCGCTCGCGAGGCCGGGCGCAAATATATCTCGGTCGCCTCGGAAATCCTCGGGGAAGCCGCGGCTTGACGGCATTGCGGCGCGACGTCCGGATCGGCAACCAGCGGGGGCTGCACGCCCGGGCAAGCGCCAAGTTCGTCAGCATGGCGAGCCAGCTGCCGGCGACCGTCGAGGTCGAGAAGGACGGCCACCGAGTGTGCGGCACCTCGATCATGGGGCTGATGATGCTTGGCGCGGCGATGGGCGACGAGATCACCATCCACGTCGAGGGCGAAGGCGCGGCCGAAGCGCTCGAGCAGCTCGCCGAGCTGGTCGAAAGCCGGTTCGGCGAAGACTGACGATGATGACGTCATTGCGAGGAGCGCAGCGACGCGGCAATCCAGCCTGGATTGCTTCGCTGCGCTCGCAATGACGACCTGATGCCCCGCCTGATCACCGCCTTTTCCAACTCCACCGTCAAGCGGCTGCGCTCGCTGCGCGACAAGAAGGCGCGCCGCTCGGAAGGGCTGTTCCTCGCCGAGGGGCTGCGGATCGTCGCCGAAGCGCGCGACAGCGGGCGCCTGCCCGAAATCATCGCTTTTTCCGCCGCGGGGGCCGAGCATCCGCTCGCCGCCGAGATCATCGCCGCGACCGAAGGCGCCGGCGGCGAGGCGATCGAAACGACGCCCGACATCCTTTCCAAGATGTCGGGCAAGGACAATCCGCAGTTGCTGATCGCGGCCTATCGCCAGCCGGACACGTCGCTGGAGCGGATCGACCGCTCGGCGGCGCCGCTGTGGATCGCCGCCCAGGCGCTGCGCGACCCCGGCAACCTCGGCACCATCCTGCGCACCGGCGACGCGGCCGGCGCCGGCGGGCTGATCCTGATCGACGATTGCGCCGACCCATTCTCGGTCGAAGCGGTGCGGGCGTCGATGGGCGCGCTGTTCACGCAGGCCATCGCGACCGCGCGCTGGGACGAGTTCCTCGCCTGGCTGCGCGCGGGGCCCGCGCAGCTGGTCGGAACCAGCCTCAAGGCCGACCGGGACTATCTCGACGCCGAATACCGCGCCCCCTGCTTCCTGCTGATCGGCAACGAGCAGCAGGGGCTGCCCGCCGAATACGAGGCCGAGTGCGACCTGCTGGTCAAGATCCCGATGGCCGGGCGCGCCGACAGCCTCAACGCGGCGATGGCGGCGGCGGTGATGGCGTTCCAGGTCCGGGCCAGCTGGCGGAACAGCGGGCCGCCTGGGGATTTGATCCAGGCATGAACCGACTGCTCTCGCTCGCGCCGCCGGCGCTGCTCGCCGCCTTGGTGACAGGGTGCATCACCCCGCCCCCGGCGCCCGCCGCCCCTTACCATGCCCGCGGCACCCAGCCCGACTGGTCGCTGATCATCGACGAGCAGCACGTGACCTTCATCCGCGCCGACCAGCCGGTGTTCCGCGAGCCGACTCCGGTGCCCGCCATCACCGCTGCCGGCACGACCTACCAGTCGCCGCGCGTTCGGGTGAGCATCGTCCACGCTCTGTGCCGCGACGGCGAGAGCGACCGGGTCTATCCCGACCGGGTGCGGGTCGACGTCGACGGCCGCGCCTTCCACGGCTGCGGCGGTCTGTAGGCCGTGCGCCGTTCAGCCATGGCCGTGGCGCTCGGGCTTGCCGGGGCTCTGCAGGCCTGCGCGGTCACGCCGACGGCGCCCGCGCCGATTACCGATCTCGCCGGCACGGCCTGGCGCGTGGTTGCGGTCAACAGCCGGCCGACGTCGGCAGCCGGCGATTATTCGATGCGCTTCGATACGAGTAGCGGAATAGGCGCGCGCTTCGGGTGCAATTCGATGGGAGGGCAATACCGGCTCGCCGGCGACCTGCTGACGGTCGGCAATCTCGCCACCACGCTGATGGGCTGCCCCGAGCCGGCCGGGACCCTCGAGCGCGAGGGCTCGGCGGTGCTCGGCCAGCCGATGCGGATCGCCTTCAGCAGCAACGAGCGCATGTACCTCAGCAACGCCGCCGGCTCGATCGCGCTCGACCCGGCGCCCTAGGCTGTCATTCCGCCGCGACCTCCTCGTCGGACGCCCGCGCGGCGATCTTGGTCAGTGGCCGCGGGCTCGCCTCGACCATCGGCGGAGTGTCGAGCTCCTTGGCGCTGCCCGCGCCGAGCGTCTCGAACCGCCGCGCCTGGGTCAGCACCTGGCTCTCGAAGCTGCCGACCATCTGGTTGTAGGCGGTGTTGGCGGTCGCGAGGTTCTTGCCGACCTTTTCCATATGCTGCGACATGGTCGAAAGACGCGAGTGCAACTCCTTGCCGAGATTGGCGATTTCTTCCGCTGCCTCGGTTAGCCGCTCCTGCCTCCAGACGCTCGCGACGGTCCGCGCGATGGCAACCAAATTGGTCGGAGTCGCGAGCAGCACGCGGCGCTCGAACGCCCAGTCCCACAGCCCGTCGTCCTGCTCGAGCGCGGCGGTCAGGAAATGCTCGCCCGGGATGTACATCACGACATAGTCGGCCGAATCGCCGAACTGCGCCCAATAGGCCTTGGAGCCCAGTTGCTGCGCGTGGTTGCGGATCGAGGCGACGTGGGCTCGGAAGCAAGCCTGGCGCTTGTCCTCGTCGACCTCGTCGCAGGCGTCGAGATAGGCGTTCAGCGAGCATTTGGCGTCGATGATCAGCTGGCGGCCGCCGGGCAGCCGGACGACGACGTCGGGGCGCAGCTTGCCGTCCTCGCCGTCGACCGACACTTCGGTTCGGAAATCGGCGTAGGGGCTGAGGCCCGACTGCTCGAGCACGTTCTTGAGGCTCTGCTCGCCCCAGCGCCCGCGGGCCTTGGGCGACGAGCGCAGCGCGTTGACCAGGTTGCGGGTCTCGTCACGCACCTGTCCCTGCCCTGTCCGGACCAGCTCGACCGCCTCGCGCAGCCCGGCATAGTGGTCGACGCGCTCCTTCTCGACCGACTGGAGCTTCTCCTGATAGGCCTTGAGCAGCGCC
Organism: Sphingomicrobium sp.; assembly: GCA_035764265.1. Taxonomy (GTDB): domain Bacteria; phylum Pseudomonadota; class Alphaproteobacteria; order Sphingomonadales; family Sphingomonadaceae; genus Sphingomicrobium. The sequence continues at coordinate 13 of DASTZO010000340.1, read as the reverse complement.
TCGACCGGAGTCA
>DASTZO010000339.1:0-3709 GCA_035764265.1 Sphingomicrobium sp. | reverse complement strand
CGGCTGCTCGCTGGCGGCGACGGCATAGCCTTTGGCGGCGCCACCGGACGCGCGCACGGCGAAGCGCACCCCCTCGCCTTCCTCGGCGGCATCGACGTGGAAAGACATCGCCATCGGCGCGCGCGATAGGTGCGCGGCCCGCCGATGAGAACCCCTTTCGGCATGGCGCGACCCAGCTTATGGTCGCGGCCGTGCATCGTTTCCCGCTCAAACTCATCGCCGTCGCCGCGCTGGCCTTGTCGTCGAGCTGCGCGACTCCGCTGCTGCGCGCTCCGAGCGCCGGCACCTACGCCAACCCGGTGCTCGATTCGGACTTCCCCGACCCGGTCGTGCTGAAGGCGCCCGACGGCTATTATTATGCCTACGCGACCCAGACCCAGATCGGCGGCAAGTGGGTCAACATACAGCTCGCCCGCTCGCCCGACCTGGTTAACTGGCAGCACCTCGGCGACGCTCTTCCCGCCAAGCCGACCTGGGCGTCGAAGACCCAGGATTTCTGGGCGCCGCACGTCGCCCGGCACGGCGACACCTATTACATGTACTATTCGGCCAAGCCCGACACCGCCGACGAGCGGCACGGCCTGTGCCTGGCCGTGGCGACGGCCGGCGGCCCGTTGGGCCCGTTCGTCGACATCGGCAAGCCGCTCCAGTGCGGCGAGGGCTTCGTCAACATCGACCCGATGTCGTTCGACGACCCGGCGACCGGCAAACGACTGCTCTACTGGGGCTCGGGCTTCCAGCCGATCAAGGTCCAGGAACTCGGCCCCGACCGCCTGTCCTTCGCTCCGGGGAGCAAGCCCATCGACCTGATCCCGGCGATCAAGGACGACCCGAAGCGCTATTCGCGGCTGGTCGAGGGCGCCTGGGTGATCCGGCGCGGCGACTATTATTATCTGTTCTACTCGGGCGACAATTGCTGCGGGAAGGACGCGCATTACGCGGTCCTCGTCGCGCGATCGAAAAGCGCGACCGGGCCGTTCGAAACGCTCGCCCAGGCGACCGGCGCGCCGACCAGCGCGATCCTCGAGCAGCGCGGGATCTGGTTCGCCCCCGGTCACAATGCCACCATCACCGACGCCGCCGGAGTCGAATGGATGGTCTATCACGCGGTCGACGTGCGGCGGGCGCGGACCAAGCCGACGGACGATCTCAACACCCGCCGGATCATGATGATCGACCCGATCGCCTGGCGCGACGGCTGGCCGCGGATCGAGAACAACGGCCCGTCGACAGAGCGCAAGCGGGCGCCGAAGGTCCGCTGACCCGCCTCAGCCGAGAAGGATCGGCTCGGACTGGTTGCGCCGCATCCACAGGCCGATCGGGACGCAGATGGCGATCGCCGCGACGATGAACAGTCCGCTGGTCCAGTCGGCGGCGAGGAACGCAATCAGCATCCCGAAGTCGAGCAGCAGCGCCAGCGCGGGAAGCCACGGGTAGAGCTTCGCCCGGTACGGCCTCGGCAGCTCCGGCGCGTCGCGGCGCAGCTTGAACAGTGCGAGGTCGGCGACGACGAACGGCACCAGGCTGAGCGCCGCCATGATCAGGAACACCGTCTCGAACTGGCCGGTCAGGGTCAGGCCGAGCGCCGCCGCAGCGCTCAGCCCCATCGCCACGGTCGGAGTGCCGCCGCGGTTGACCCGCAAGGCGGCGGCCGGGAACATCCTCTGCTCGGAAAGGCCGTAAAGGATGCGCGGCGCGCCCATCAGATTGGCGTTGAGGCAGGTCAGCGCGATCAGCACCGCGCCGCCGGCGATCAGGCTGAGAGCGAACGGCCCGAGCACCGGCGCGAGCGCATCGGCGACCGGCAAGGTCGATTTCGCCAGCGCCGCGGGGTTCATGGTCAGGTACAGCGCCGCGCTGACCAGCACATAAAGCGCGATCACGGTCAGCACGGTCATCATCATCCCGCGGGGGATGTTGCGGCCCGGGTCGCGGTCCTCCTCGGCGAAATAAGCGACGTTGGAAAAGCCGGTGTAGGCGCCAAAGATGGTTTGGTAGGCGACGATCAACCCGACCAGCCCGACCGGGCCGGCGAAGCGCTCGAGAGCGGAAGGATCGGCCGGGCGCGACAGGAAGATCAGTGCGACCAGCCCGAACAGGAACAGGGCCTTGGCCGCGCTGCCGACGATCTGGGTCGTGCTTCCTTCGCGGATCCCGAGCCAGTTGACCGCCACGAACGCGGCCAGGAAGGCGACCGCGAGATGGCTGACGTAGGGCGTCAGCGCCGGGACCGCCATGACCGTGAAATCGGAGGCGAGGATCGCCAGCGCCGCGATGGCCGCGATGTAGCCGAGCCAGTCCGTCCAGCCGACCAAGAGCCCGCCCGGCTCGCCGAACGCGGCCCGCGCCGGAACGAACAGGCCGCCGGCGCGCGGCAAAGCCGTCATCAGCTCGGAAATCACGTTGGCCTGGAGCAGGCAGTGCAGCCCGACGGCGACCCACAGGGCAAGCGCGATGCCGGCGTGGGGGACGGCATCGAACACCACCGCTGGGGTGCGCAGGATGCCGCCGCCGACCACCGTCCCGACCCCGACCGCGAGCGCGAACGCCAGCCCGAGCACGCGCAGCAGCTGTCCCGCTTGCGGCGGCGGGGTGGCGAGCGTGGCGGCAGCTGGCATGGACGGACGCTGCCCCGATAATCGCGGCCTGTCCAGCAGGCGTCTAGGCAGCGGCGACCGGATGCGGCTAAGCGCGGCCATGGCACTGCCGCCGATCCTGTCGAACCTGCGACTGCCGGTGATCGGCGCGCCCTTGTTCATCGTCTCCAGCCCAGCCCTGGTGATCGCCCAGTGCACGTCGGGGATCGTCGGCAGCTTCCCGGCCTTGAACGCCCGGCCCGCCGAGAAGCTCGACGAATGGCTGCACGCAATCACCGAGGCGCTGGCGGCGCACGACGAAGCGCATCCCGACCGTCCCGCCGCGCCGTTCGCGGTCAACCAGATCGTCCACCGCTCCAACGACCGCTTCGAGCGCGACATGGAAGTGTGCGCGAAGTGGAAGGTGCCGATCGTCATCACCTCGCTGGGCGCGCGCACCGAATTGAACGATGCGGTCCATGGCTGGGGCGGGATCACGCTCCACGACGTGATCGACGACCGCTTCGCGAGGAAAGCGGTCGAAAAAGGCGCCGACGGCCTGATCGCGGTCGCGGCCGGTGCAGGCGGCCATGCCGGTCGCTGGTCGCCGTTCGCTCTGGTCCACGAGATCCGCCGCTGGTTCGACGGGCCGCTGGTGCTGTCGGGAGCGATCGCGACCGGCGGGGCGATCCTCGCCGCGCAGGCGATGGGCGCCGACCTCGCCTACATCGGCTCGCCGTTCATCGCCACGCCCGAGGCCAACAGCTCGGACGCGTACAAGCAGGGCATCGTCGAGGCGAGCGCCGCCGACATCGTCTACACCGACCTGTTCACCGGCGTTCACGGCAATTACCTGCGCTCGTCGATCCTCGCCTCGGGGCTCGACCCCGACGCGCTCGCCGCCGGCAGCATCGACGCGATGAAGTTCGGTTCGGACGGGTCGAGCAAGTCCAAGGCGTGGCGCGACATCTGGGGATCGGGCCAGGGAGTCGGGGCGGTCGACCGGATCCTGCCGGCCGCGGAGCTGGTCGCGAAGCTTGCGGAGGAATATGCGGCCGCGAAGGCGCGCGTTTGCGGTTAGTGCAATTGCTCGCCGAGGCCGCGCTCGAGCCGCCCCATTAGCGCTCGGGCCG
>DASTZO010000338.1:0-10186 GCA_035764265.1 Sphingomicrobium sp. | reverse complement strand
GCTGCCGGCGAGCGACACGCTGACCTGCGAAACGCGCGGGTCACGCGCGCGCGCCGCGGCGTCGATCTGCTGGCACAGCGCCACCTTCTGCGCGAACGGGATCGCCGACAGCGGGTCGTCGGCGCCGTACATCGACTGGTTGGTGCGCCGGGGCGAGGGAGCGGCGGCGGCGTTCGCGGGGTCGAGCAATCGCAGGGTCGCGGCGGCGCGCTCGATCGCCGCGGCGCTGATCTCGTTGGCGTGGGCGAAGGCGGTGGTCTCGCCCGCCACGCCGCGCAATCCGAAGCCCGACGAGCTGTGGTAGTCGGCGGTCTTCAGCCGGCCGTCGTCGAAGCCGAAGCTCTCCGAAGCGGTGTACTGGAGGTAGAGCTCGCCGTCGTCGCAGGCCGCCAGGTGCCGAGCCGCGAGCCGCTTCGCCTCGTCCGGATCGAGCATCCCGTCGCGGTACAGGAAGCGCCGCGGATCACCCGTCATGACTGCTGCGGCTGGTCGGCCGGCCCGCCCTCGAGGACGAAGCGGCGGTCGCAATAGCCGCACTCGACGAAGCCGGTCTCGGGCTCGATTCGAAGGAACACGCGCGGATGGCCGAGCGCCGCCGGGATGTCCCCCGAGCCGTCGCAGGCGACCTGGACGGTCTTCACTCGGATGGTCTCGGGCGGCGGGATGGGCATCCGCCCGCCCTAGCAACCGCTCCCCGTCGCTTCAATGAGGGCGCGCTTCAACGACGCCCGGCTGCGTTACGGATATTGGACCTCGACCGTGAAAGTGCCGCGGTAGAGTCCCTCGACCTGGTTGGCGTTGACGGTGAGGGTGCCGCCGACCTTGAACGAAAAGGCCTCCTGGGCGGCGACCGTCCGCTTCGAATTCCCGGACAGCGTCCAGTTCGACACCGTCATCGTTTCCGTGCCGCCGACGCGGGTGACGGTGATCGGGTTGCGCGGGATGCGGATGATCACCACCGCCTTGACCGGCGACACGGCCTCGAACAGCGCCGCATAGGGGACTCCGCCGGCATGGATCACTCCGCCGGTGGTGGTCATCGAATCGGTGTTCGGGTCGACGATCGCGGTGCCCGCGGTGGTCACCGACAGATACGCGAAATTGAGGTCCTCGAGCTTGCGCAGGCTGGCCGGCGGCGCGATTTGCACGGTCGCGGTCGCGTTCCTGTCGGGCGCCACCGGAGCGGCATGCGCGAGCGGAGCCGCGGCGAATTGCGCGACAAGCGCCGCGAGACCCATAAGCAGGCCGCGGAGGTGGAAATCACCGATCATTGGCCAGCGCGATAGGCCGTTAACTTCAAGATCAGTCTAGCGGACACGGTAAACGGCGCGTTTACCGGGCGCTCCCTTGTCGCTTGTTGGGCCGGTGCCTATGCGGTCGCAATGAGCGCCGCCGAGCCCGCGATCCGCATCGAATCGCTGTCGAAAACCTATGCCTCCAAGGGCGCTCCGCCCAAGCTCGCCCTCGACGACGTCAGCTTCGGAGTGCCGCGCGGGCAGATCTTCGGCCTGCTGGGCCCCAACGGCGCCGGCAAGTCGACTCTAATCAATATCCTTGCCGGGCTGGTAACGAAGAGCAAAGGGCGGGTGTCGATCTGGGGCTTCGACATTGACCAGCACCCGCGCAACGCCAAGCGCTCGATCGGCATCGTCCCCCAGGAAATCCTGTTCGACCCGTTCTTCTCGCCCCGCGAAGCGCTCGAGATCCAGGCCGGGCTGTACGGAATCCCGCCCTCGCAGCGGCGCAGCGACGACCTGCTCGCGGCGATGCATCTGAGCGACAAGGCCGACGCCTATGCGCGCACCCTGTCCGGGGGCATGAAGCGGCGGCTGCTGGTCGCCAAGGCGATGGTCCACTCGCCGCCGATCCTGGTGCTCGACGAGCCGACGGCCGGGGTCGACATCGAGCTTCGCAAGGAGCTGTGGGATTATGTCCGCTCGTTGAATCGCCAGGGCGTGACGGTGGTGCTGACCACCCATTACCTCGAGGAAGCCGAGCAATTGTGCGACCGGATCGCGATCATCCACCGCGGCAAGGTGGTCGCCAACGAGCCGACGCGCGAGCTGATCGCCAAGGCGCAGGAGAAATCGGTCGTCGTCACCTTCGACAAGGACATCGCTTCGGTGCCGACCGCGCCCTGCTTCGAGAATATCGGCCTGCTCAACGAGCGAACGCTCGAGATCACCTACCGCAAGGACCGGGTCAACGCCGGCGAGGTGCTCGCCGCGCTCGCCGCCGACGGCCTCGCGATCGTCGACGTCTCGACCAGGGACCCCGACCTCGAGGACGTGTTCCTGAGCCTGGTCGCCGAAGACTCGGCGGCATGAGCAAGGCGCAGGACGTGCTGATCGTCGGCTCGGGGGCGGCCGGGCTGACCGCGGCGCTCAACCTCGCCGAGACGCACACGGTCGCGGTGATCGCCAAGGGGGCGCTAGGCGAAGGCGCGACCGGCTGGGCGCAGGGCGGCATCGCCGCGGTGCTCGAGGAGGGCGACAGCTTCGAGGCGCACGTCCGCGACACGATGATCGCCGGGGCCGGCCTCAACGACGAGCGCGTTGTCGAGCATGTCGTCGGCGCCGCCCCGCAGGCGATCGAGCGGCTGGCGCAACTGGGCGTGCCGTTCGCGGCCGGGACCGCGGGCGAGCGCTGGCACCTGACTCGCGAGGGGGGCCACAGCCACCGCCGCATCGTCCATGTCGCCGACGCGACCGGCTCGGCGGTGCAGCGGGCGCTCGAGGCCGCCGCCGCCAAGCATCCGAACATCCGCCTGGTGCCCGACATGGTGGCGATCGACCTGATCACCGGCCGCCATGCGAAGGCCTTCTCGACCAGCGGCGCGATCCACGGGCTCTACGCGTACAACCGCAAGTCGAAGCGCGTGGAGGCGCTGAGCGCCCGGGCAACCATCCTCGCGACCGGCGGCGCCGGTCGCGCTTATTTATATTCGACGGCTCCGCGCGGGGCGACCGGCGACGGCATCGCCATGGCGTGGCGGGCCGGCTGCCGGGTGTCGAACATGGAGTTCATGCAGTTCCACCCGACCTGCCTGTACAATTTGCAGGTCAAGAACTTCCTGATCACCGAGGCGCTGCGCGGCGAGGGCGCGCAACTGAAGCTGCCGCCCGGCGTCAAGGGCGGCGGCACACGGTTCATGGCGCGGTTCGACGAGCGCGCCGAGCTCGCTCCGCGGGACATCGTCGCGCGCGCCATCGACCATGAGATCAAGCGGCTCGGGCTCGACTATGTCCACCTCGACATCTCGCACCGCGACGCCGATTTCGTGAAGGGCCATTTCCCCAATATCTACGAGCGGCTGCTCGGCCTCGGCATCGACATCACCGCCGAGCCGATCCCGGTGGTCCCGGCGCAGCATTACACGTGCGGCGGGGTGGTGGTCGACCTCGACGGGCGCACCGACGCGCCGGGGCTCTACGCGGCCGGCGAGGTCACCCAGTCGGGCTTGCACGGCGCCAACCGCCTCGCGTCGAACAGCCTGCTCGAATGCCTGGTGTTCGGCGAGGCCGCGGCTCGCCACATCGCGGCCAATTGGGACGAGCTTCCCCAGCCGCCGGCGATCCGGGCGTGGGACGAAAGCCGGGTCACCGACAGCGACGAGGAGGTCGTGATCCAGCAGATCTGGGGCGAGATCCGCCGCTTCATGTGGAATTTCGTCGGCATCGTCCGGACGACCAAGCGGCTGGAGCGCGCCAAGCGGCGGATCGACATGCTGCGCCAGGAAGTCGGCGAATATTACCGCAACTTCCGGGTGACGCCCGACCTCATCGAGCTGAGCAACCTGCTCGAGGTCGCCGATTTGATCGTCCGCTCGGCGCTGTCCCGCCACGAAAGCCGCGGCCTCCACTACACGCTCGATTATCCCGAAATGGCGGCGGAGGCGGTGGATACGGTGCTGGTGCCGTAGCGGCACCTTCGACAAAATGGCGACAATCGACGCGCGACCTTCTGCCTCGCCTGCGCCGAGCAGGTCAGTCCGCCTCGCGGGCGACTGCTTCGGCCTCTCGTGCGCGACTCCAGGTCTGCTTCCTGCAAATCAAACCAAGTGACTCGCAACCGATCACCTGGAGCTTGTCGGGGCCCTTCCTGACGACGCTGGCGCGGGTCCTCCGCCCTAGGTCGGGTATGAACAGCATGCCTCGCCACCGGTCGGGACCGGCGGGCCTAAGGCCGTAAAGAACCTGCGTCCCGACCAGGTGCTCCGTCCCGGCCCGCGCGGAATCTTCCTGGGCGGATTGCGAGGCCCAAGTCACGTGCCCGCAAAGTTCGACGCCGCATGGAAGGATTTGGACCGCAACCGTCTGAGTCCGGTTTTTCCACTCGCCGGTGATGCTGTCGGGGCTTGCCGCCGCGACAGGATCGATCATCAAGGATGCCAGGATCGCGAACGTCCACACGGTCAAAGACTCACCGCAGCTTGCTGATCTTGAGCTTGTCGGCCTTGGCGCGGGCCTGGACCGATTCCTCGCTCCGGGTCAGCGCCTTGGCGATGGCGCGCAGGCTCATGCCCTTGCCGGCCAGCAGATGGAGCTTCTGGATCTCGTCCTGGCGCCACGGCTGGCGGTGGCGCTCGAAGCGTTCGGTCATCCCTGTCTTCCCCATCCCTTTCCGGCGGGCGGCCGCGGCTGGAATCACGCGCTCACCCTGCTAAACCCCGCCGTTCATGCCGGACTCCCAGGGTTCCACCGCCAACCACCTCTACCTCGTCGACGGGTCGAGCTACATTTTCCGCGCCTACCACCGGCTGCCGCCGCTGACCAACCGGGAAGGCATGAACGTCGGCGCGGTCTACGGCTACACGACCATGCTGTGGAAGCTCGCCGACGGCCTCAACAAGGCCGACGGGCCGACCCACATGGCGGTGATCCTCGACAAGTCCGAGCACACGTTTCGAAACGAGCTGTACGACCAGTACAAGGCGCACCGCCCGCCCGCGCCCGAGGACCTGGTCCCGCAATTCCCGCTGATCCGGACCGCGACCCGGGCATTCTCGATCCCGTGCATCGAGGAGGAAGGGCTCGAGGCCAACGACATCATCGCCTGCTACGTGACCGCGGCGAAAAAGGCCGGCTGGCGGGTGACCATCGTCAGCTCCGACAAGGATCTGATGCAGCTGGTCGAGGACGGCTCGGTCGACATGCTCGACACGATGAACGACCGGCGGATCGACCGCACCGCGGTGCTCGAGAAGTTCGGGGTGCCGCCGGAGAAGGTCGGCGACGTGCTGGCGCTGATGGGCGACAGCGTCGACAACATCCCCGGAGTGCCCGGCATCGGCCCGAAGACCGCCTCGCAGCTGATCCAGCAGTTCGGCGACCTCGAGACGGTGCTCGCCAGCACCGGGGAAATCACCAAGCCCAAATTGAAGCAGTCGCTGATCGACCATGCCGACGCGGCGCGATTGTCGCGCGAACTGGTGCGGCTGGTGTGCGACGCGCCGCTGCCCGAGCCACTCGAGGACCTCGCGCTGACCGGAATCCCGCCGCAGCCCCTCAAGGAGTTCCTCGAGGACCAGGGGTTCAAGTCGCTCTTGAACCGGATGATTGGCGGCGGCGGCGGAGCGGTCGGACGGAGCAGCAGCGGCGGCGGGATCAATGACGTCATGGCGTCGCTCGCCTCGGCTCCCGCCCCTTCTGCTCCGCCCTCGGCCGAGGCGATCGCGGTCGACCGCTCGGCCTATGAGACGGTGACCGACGAAGCCGCGCTCGACCGCTGGATCGAGGAGGCGCAAGCGAACGGCTATGTCGCCGTCGACACCGAGACCGACTGCATCGATTGCGTCGTCGCCCGGCTCGCCGGGATCAGCATCGCGACCGCCCCCAACCGCGCCTGCTACATCCCCGTCGGGCACAGCGGCGCCGACCTATATTCCGACGCTCCGCACCAGCTCGGCAAGGCGCTGGTGCTGGCGAAATTGAAGCCGCTGCTCGAGGATGGGGGCGTGCTCAAGATCGGGCACAATCTCAAGTACGACTGGGTGATGTTCGACAAGGAGGGGATCGCCGTCGCGCCGTACGACGACACGATGCTCCTGAGCTACGACCTCGACGCCGGGCGCCACAACCACGGCATGGACGAGCTGGCCAAGCTGCACTTCGACCATGAGTGCATCGCCTTCAAGACGGTGTGCGGGGTCGGCGCCAAGCAGATCACCTTCGACAAGGTGCCGCTGCCGCAGGCGACACAATATGCGGCCGAGGACGCCGACATCACGCTGCGGCTGTGGCAGCGGCTCAAGCCGCGCCTCGCCGCCGAGGGCGGGTCCCAGGTCTACGAGCGGGTCGACAAGCCGCTGGTGCCGGTGGTCGGGCGGATGGAGCGGCGCGGGGTCAAGGTCGACCGCGACTATCTCGCCAAGCTGTCGGGCGAGTTCGCCAAAGAGATCGCGGCGCTCGAGGAGCGCATCTACGAAGCGGCGTGCGGGCCGTTCACCATCGGCTCGACCCAGCAATTGGGCCATGTGCTCTACGAGCGGCTCGGCCTCAAGGGCGGGCGCAAGGGCAAGAGCGGCGCCTACTCGACCGACGTCACCGAGCTCGAGCGGCTGGCGGGCGAGGGCGTCGAATGCGCGCGGCTGGTGCTCGACTGGCGCCAGCTGACCAAGTTGAAGAGCACCTACACCGACGCATTGCAGGCGCAGATCAACCCCGAGACCGGCCGCGTCCACACCAGCTTCAGCCTCGCCGTCGCCCAGACCGGGCGGCTGGCGTCGACCGACCCCAACCTCCAGAACATCCCGATCCGCACCGACATCGGCCGCAAGATCCGCGACGCCTTCGTCGCCGAGCCCGGCCACCAGCTGATGAGCGCCGACTACAGCCAGATCGAATTGCGCCTCGCCGCGCACATGGCCGACGTGCCGGCGCTCAAGGCCGCGTTCCACGCCAAGGCCGACATCCACAACCTGACCGCCGAGGAACTGTTCGGCTCGGCCGACCGCGAGAACCGCAACAAGGCCAAGACGATCAACTTCGCGATCCTGTACGGCATTTCGTCCTGGGGCCTGGCCGGGCGGCTCGGGGTCAGCCGCGAGGAAGGCCAGGCGATCATCGACCGCTATTTCGAGCGCTTCCCGGGAATCCGCGACTATATCGCCACGACCCTGACCTTCGCCCGCGAGAACGGCTTCACCAAGACCCTGTTCGGCCGCAAGACCCACTTCCCCAACATCGCCAGCCGCCAGCAGAATTTGCGCCAGGGCAGCGAGCGGGCGGCGATCAACGCGCCGCTCCAGGGGACCAGCGCCGATCTGATCAAGCGGGCGATGGCGCGGATGGACGGGGCGCTCGAGGAGGCCGGGCTCGAGGGGGTGCGGATGCTGCTCCAGGTCCACGACGAACTGGTGTTCGAGGTCCCCGACGGGCGCGAGGAGGAGGCCGCCGCCGTGATCCGACGGGTGATGGCGGGGGCCGCGGAGCCGGCGGTCCAGCTCGACGTGCCGCTGGACGTCGAGGTCGGCTGGGGCCGCCACTGGGGCGCCGCACATTGACGGGCGGCGGGCATTGAAAAAGCGTCGCGCAGCGATGAAGCCGGACCCCGAGCCGCTGCCGCCGTCGGCGGACCTGGCCGCGCTCGCCCGCGGCGGCCGGATCAACTTCTTCGGCTTCGTGCTTCGACTGGCGGCGCGGCTGCCGTTCCTGTTCATCGCCGGCCGGCTGTACGGCGCCGAGGCGCTCGGGCGTTTCGCTTATGCGGTGCTGATCGTCGAGTTCGCCGCCCAGCTGGCGACGCTCGGCCTCAAGCGCGGGCTCGCGCAGCAGCTCGCCCAAACCGACAAGCCGCACGTCTGCGTCGTCTGGGACGCGCTGCTGGTCGGGGCGGTCGGATCAGTGGTCGGCATGGCCCTGCTGTTCGCCTTCCCGCAGGCGATGTTCCCCAACAGCGAAATCTACGGGATGGAGTGGCTGCTTCCGACCGCGGTGATCGCGCTCGCCTGGTCGGACGTGATGCTCGCCGCGCTCGCCTATCGCCACGACGTCGGCGCAACCGTGCGCGCCCGCGCGGTGGTCGAGCCGTGGACGATCAGCGCCGCGGCGCTGGGCCTGTGGTTCGTGTCGCCGCGCGACGGGCTGCTGTTCGCCTATGCGCTGTCGATGCTCGGGGCGGTGATCGCGTCGGCCGTTCCTTTTTTGAAGAGCTACGGGGTGCCGCACGGCTGGAGCCCCGACCCGGCGACCCTGTGGCGGATGGCCCGGCGCAACCTGCCGGTCGCCGCCGCCGACGCGGTCGAATGGGGATCGCGCCGGGTCGACATCGCCATCCTCGGACTGTTCGTCAGCCCGGCGGTGGTCGGCGTCTATTACGTCGCCCAGAACATCGCCTCGCTGCCGTCCAAATTGAAGACCAGCTTCGACCCGATCCTGGGGCCGGTGATCTCGCGCAACATCGCCGCGGGCAACAGCAAGGCGGTCGCCAGGCAGGTCCGCCAGGTCGGCTTCTGGGTGATCGCGGCGCAAAGCGCGGTCGCTCTGGCGCTGGCGATCCCGGGCGAGGGCGTGCTCGGGCTGGTCGGGCCGGCGTTCGTGGCCGGCACCGCGGCGCTCGCCGTGCTGCTGTTCGCCGAGGTCGTCGCGGCGACCGCGACGGTCAGCGAATCGGCGCTGATCTATTGCGCGCGCAAGCGCAACATGGCGATCAGCCTGGCGATGATCGTGCTCCAGGCGCTGATGTCGGTCGGCTTCATCCTGCTGTTCAAGCGGTTGGGCTGGCCCGAGATGTGGCAGGCGGCGGGGCCGGCGATCGCGCTATTGCTGGCGCTCGGAATGGCCGCGGTCGCCAAGGCGCGGCTGCTGTCGCATTTGCTGAAAGCGCCGGTGTCCGGCTGGCGGTGGGAGCTGGTGTGGGCGGCGGCCGCGGCCGCGGTCGCCGGGCAGCTTGCGATCCTGCTTCCCGAATGGCTCGAACTCAGCGTCGGCATTCCCGCGATCCTGCTGGCGTTCGGAGCGGTGCTGTGGTGGCACGGCTTCACGCCCGAGGACCGCGAGTTGTTCAAGATGAAGAAGTCGGACATCGAGGATTTGAGCCTGCCCGACCCGAGCACAAGCGGCGACGCGCCGCGCTGAACGCCGCTCCAAAATGACGCGTGGGCGGCAGCGGCTGCCGCTTAGCGGCGGCGCACGTCGGCCGTGCCGTACAGGCGGCAGATCATGGCCCGCTCATGGTCGCTGAGATAGGGGTTCCAAGCGTCGACGATCAGCACCGCGCGGTCGCGCTCGCTGCGGTTCCATGCCTCATGCTCGATCGTGTCGTCGAAGGCGAACGCCCGGCCCTGGACCCAGGCGCGTGTCTCACCGCCGACACGGAACTCGCATCCCTCGGGAACGATCAAGGGCAAGTGGACGACGCTGCGCACATTGGTCACCCCCGTGTGCGGCGGGATATGGCTGCCGGCCTTCAGGATCGAGAAAAAGACGTTCGGCGCCCGGCCTTCGATGCGGCAGATCGGAAGCGATTCCACCAGGGCCGCGGTCCGCGGCGCGCGGGCACAAGCCTCATCGAAGCGCTCGCCCTCCTTCCACAGGTGGAAGGCGCCCCAGTCCAGCGATTTGTCCAGTTTTGACCATTTGCTCGCCGGCACCCCGGGCGGCAGCGAAATATAGGGCGTCAGCTCGGCCTTTGAGTCCGCGAGGATCGTCTCCAGCTCGGCCACGATGGTCGCGGTGGCGGCCTCGAGCTCGCCGAGCCAGGGAAAAAGCTCGGCGTCGAAGAATTCGTCGGCGGGCAGGAATGGGTAATGCAGGCCTTCGCATTGGTTCGTGTAGATTGGCCGCCTTCCGAGCCAGGCGTCGGCGGCCCTGCGAATTCGCCGCCCGTCCCGGGCACTGGCCCTGGCCAATTCGTCGGCCAGCGCTTTGTCGATGGCGTCCGCAAGCTCCCGTTGCTGATCTTCGACATATCGCTTCGCATGACCAAGGATGCCGGCGAATTCGGGCGACGGGTCATCGATGCCCGACGCGAGCGCGAGGACGGCCGTCCAGCGCTTGGCCGCCGGCGTCTCCTCCCCGAGCCGTTCGTGAAGCTCGGCAATTCGAATCAGCGCCAGCAGGTCGGTTTGATCGATGGCGAGCGCTCCTTCGAGAGCCGCTCGCTCGCGCTCGGAATCGTCGAGTTTCCGACAGGCCGTCGCCAGATTGATCCAGTGCGACCGCTCGCCGGGCTCGCGTTTGCAGGC
>DASTZO010000337.1:0-4489 GCA_035764265.1 Sphingomicrobium sp. | reverse complement strand
CAATTGCCCGTGAAGGACACCGTTCAGCCGCGGCGGCAGACGTTACCCCCAGTGAAAAAACAGGAGTTTATTCCATGTTGAGTTCGACAAGCCGAACGTTCCGCACGCTCGTCCTGACCGGCGCCGCCATCGCCGCAGTTGCAGCGCAGCCGGCGCTCGCCGCCGATACCGCCGAACTCGCCGTCAGCGCCGAGGTCAGCGAAGTCTGCAACGTCACGACCTCGCCGGTTGCATTCGGCACCGTCGACGTCACCAGCGGCAGCAACGTCGACGCCACCGGCGGCATTTCCGTCACCTGCACCAGCGGCACCGCCTGGGCCGCCGCGGCCGATGCCGGCAACGGCTCGGGCGCGACTGTCACGGCCCGCAAGATGACCAGCGGATCCGACCTGCTGAACTACGCGCTCTACACCGACAGCGGGCGCACGACCAACTTCGGCGGCGCCAATACGATTACCGGCACCGGCACCGGTTCGGCCCAGGCGAGCACCGTCTACGGCCGGGTTCCGAGCGGCCAGACAACCGTTCCGGTCGGCAGCTACGCCGACTCCGTCACCATCAGCCTGACCTACTAAAGAGCCGATGACGACCGGGGGGAAAGGGGCGGGCGCGGCGGCCGGTCGATCGGATCGGCCGCCGCGATTGCCGCCTGGCTGGCTTTCGGCCTGGCCCTCGCCGTCCCGGCTTCCGCCGGGTCGTTCAAGGTCCATCCGGTCCACATCAACCTCCCCGCCGGTCGGCAGTCGACGTCGCTGAAGCTGACCAACAGCGATTCCGCGCCGGTTTCGGTGCGGGTCACGACCTTGGCCTGGACCCAGGTCGACGGCCGCGATGTCCACACCCCGACCAACAACGTCATCGTCTCGCCGCCGATCTTCACGATTCCCCCCGGCAAGACCCAGATCGTGCGGATCGGCCTCCGCGACCGCCGCGGCGCCCGCGCCTACCGGGTGATCTTCGAGGAGATCCCCCGCGAACGGACGGTCGAGGGCCAGATCCAGATCACCTTGCGGCTGAACCTTCCGCTCTATGTCCTGGCGAAGGGCCGCGGAAAGGCCGACCTCGCCTGGACGGCGTGGCGCGACGGCGCCGGCGAGATCATCGTCGAAGGCCGCAACCGCGGATCGCTCCACGGGCAGGTCGTCGAGCTCGCCGCCGACCTGGGCGGCCGGAGGCACATATTATCCAACCAGATGGGCGTCGTTCTCCCAGGCAGCGCCCGGCAGTGGAAAATCGGCAGGCGCTCGGAGCTTGCCATGGGAAACCCGTTCCTGCTGCGAGTGAAGGGCCCGGCCGGTGAAACCCAGTCGCACATCGTTCTGGAGCGGCGCTAGCCTTCTCGCCTTGCTGTGCGCGGGCCCGGTCGCGGCACTCGCTCCGCAATCCGACAGCGCCGAGGCGATCGCCGGCCTCCGGGACACGCTTCTGTCGGTCAGCGTCAACGGAGCGCGCACCGGCGAACCGGTCGCGTTGCTGGCCGGGCCTGGCGGCACATTCTACGCAAGCGCCGCAGTCCTTGCCTCGTGGCGGCTGGCCACCCCGCGGCCGGCCTTTTCCCGCGACGGCGTCGACTATTATCTGCTCAACGCGATCCCCGGGCTCAAGCTCGAGTTCCACCAGGCGACCCAGAGCCTGTCGCTGATCGCCCGGCCCGAGACGTTCGAGCGCACGCGGCTGTCCTACGCGATGCTCGAGCCCAGCGACCAGGTGGTCGGCGGCACCGGCGGTTTCCTCAACTACGATGTCAGCGCCCAGGTCGCGGACGGCGACACGTCGCTCGGCGGGGCGTTCGAGGCCGGGATCTTCACCCGCTTCGGGGTCGGCATCAGCAGCTTCGTCGGCCGCTGGTCGAACGGCGGCGCCGAGCTGACCCGGCTCGATTCCAACTGGACCATCGACGACCCGTCGCGGATGCGCTCGCTGCGGCTCGGCGACGGCAATTCGAGGGGCGGCGCCGGCGGGGTCCCGTTCCGCTTCGGCGGCATCCAGCTGGCCCGCAATTTCGGGGTCCAGCCGGGCTTCGTGACGATCCCGCTGCCGTCGCTTCGAGGCAGCGCGGCCCTGCCCTCGGTGGTCGATATCTATGTCAACGACGCGTTGCGCGGCAGCCGCGACGTGCCACCCGGGCCGTTCGAGATCACCGACGTCCCGATCGTCACCGGCAACGGCGAGGTCCAGCTCGTCGTCCGCGACCTGCTCGGCCGCCAGATGCTCTACAGCCAGTCCTATTACGCCGCCCAGACGCTGCTTCGCAAAGGGCTCCACGATTATTCCTACGAGGCGGGATTCCTGCGCCGCTCGTTCGGCGAGCGCAGCAACGATTATGGGGCGATGATGGTCTCGGCCACCCACCGCTACGGGTTCAGCGACCGCCTGACGGGCGAGATCCACGCCGAGGCGACGACGGGCGTTCAGTCCGGTGGAGTCGCGGTCGGAATCGTGCTGCCGCACGTCGGCCACGCGGAGGCGTCGCTGGCCGCGAGCCGGTCGGGCCGGGGCACGGGCGCGCAGGCCGGACTCACCCTCGAGCGGCGGACCCGCGGCCTGTCGCTGGGCGCTCGGGCCGAAGTCAGCAGCAAGGATTACACGTCGGTCGGCTGGGACCGCGATCGCCGGCCGCCGGCCTCGACCGTCCAGCTTTTCGCCGGGCTTCCGGTGCGGTTCGGCTCGCTCGGCCTGTCCTACCTGCGCCGCGACGCGCGCGGCGAGCCGGACGCCGAATATGCGAGCGCCAGCACGACGGTCCGCGTCGCCCGGCTGGGCAGCCTGCACCTTGCCGGCCGCAAGAGCCTCACCGGGGACAAGAATCTGTCGGCCGCCGTGACCTGGATGGTGCCGGTCGGGCCCCGCGCGAGCGCCACCGCCGGCGCGGCTCTCAACCGCGGCGAGCGCACGCTTACCAGCTCGTTCCAGAAACACCTGCCGGTCGGCGAGGGCATCGGCTACCGGATCGCGACGTCGGTTGGAACGGTCGAGCGCATCGACGGCAGGCTCAGCGCCCAGACCGGCTTGGGCACCCACGAGGCGCATCTGACCTGGGTCGACGGCCAGGCCGGAGTCCGGCTGTCGACCGCGGGCGGCCTCGGCCTCGTCGGCGGCGACGCATTCGCCGCGCGCCGGCTGAGCCAGAGCTTCGCGGCCGTCAAGGTCGGCGATTATCCCAACGTCCGGGTCTATGCCGACAACCAGCTCGTTGGCCGGACCGGCCGGGACGGGACGATGATCGTGCCGGCGCTGAGGCCGTTCGACCGCAACGCCTTGCGGATCGAGCTTGCCGACCTGCCCTGGGACGCCGAGGTCGTCGGCGATCAGCTCGTCGTCCGCCCCTACGACCGCCACGGGGTCGCGGTCGATTTCCAGGTCCGGACCGCCCGCGCCGCGATCCTCACCATCTTGCTCGACGACGGCTCGGCCCTGCCGGCCGGCTCGACGGTCCGGCTCGACCCGGGGCCGGGCGAGTTCGTCAGCGCACCCGGGGGCGAAGTCTATATGACCGGCCTGCAGTCCGACAATTCCGCAATGGCATCCTGGTCGAGCGGCAGCTGCCGCTTCCAATTCCGCTTCGAGCCTGGCGACGACCCACAGCCCCGGCTGGGCCGCTTCCGGTGCCGGAGCATCGCCCGATGACTGCTTTTCGCCGATGGGGCGGCCGCGCCGCGGCGGGGTTGCTGTTGCTCGCCGCTTCGACGGCCGCTTCGGCCGAGTGCGAGGTCAGCCCGCAAGAAGTGGACTTCGGAGCCTACGACCCGTTGAGCGCGACCGCCCTGAACGGGGTCGGCAATGTCCAGGTCACGTGCGACCTGCCGACCAGCTTCGTCGTTTCGCTCGGCCCGGGCACCGGCACGGTCGCGAACCGGCGGATGACCGGCGGCGCGGCACAGCTCAACTACAATCTCTACAAGGACGCGGCCCGGCTGTTCGTCTGGGGCGAAGGGCTGGCCGGCGTTTCCACGCTCGGCACCAATGTCCAGCTCACGGTCTACGGGCGAATCCCGGCCGGCCAGACGGTCCCGGCCGATGTCTATGTCGATTCGGTCGCGGTGACCGTCGACTTTTGATTGATGACGCACTTGCCGCCGCAGGCATGCGTTGCGTGGAACCTCTGCCGCGCCGCCACCTTAAGGCCTTGATGACATCCGCAGTCCCCTACCGGCCCGACCCGAAGATCCTCGAGCTCGGCCCGGATTTCTACGATGTCGTCCGGCCGGCGACCTTCCCCAAGGCCATTCCGCGCTTCCTCAACCGGCGGTGGGCCGAGCGCGTCGGACTCAACCTCGACGATCGGCAATGGGAGGCGCATTTCTGCCGCTTCGAGCCGCTGCCCGATAACCTCGAGCAGCCGCTCGCGCTGCGCTATCACGGCCACCAGTTCAGGGCGTACAACCCGGACATCGGCGACGGCCGCGGCTTCCTGTTCGCGCAAATGCGCGACGAAAACGACCGGTTGCTCGACCTCGGCACCAAGGGCTCGGGAACCACGCCCTACAGC
>DASTZO010000336.1:0-2327 GCA_035764265.1 Sphingomicrobium sp. | reverse complement strand
AGAATTACAGCCGCTTCCTCACCGGTCGGCTGCCAGGCGAGCCGCCGCCGACTTTGTTCGAATATCTGCCGGACAATGCGCTCCTGTTCGTTGATGAGAGCCACCAGACGGTGCCGCAGATCGGCGCGATGGCGCGCGGCGACCACCGGCGAAAGATCACGCTCGCCGAATATGGATTCCGGCTGCCGAGCTGCATCGACAACCGGCCGCTCAGGTTCAACGAATGGGAGGCGATGCGCCCGCAAACCACCTTCGTCTCGGCGACCCCGGGCCCGTGGGAATTGAACGAGACCGGCGGAGTCTTTTCCGAGCAGGTGATCCGGCCGACCGGCCTGATCGACCCGCCGGTCGAGATCAAGCCGGTCGAGGACCAGGTCGACGACCTCGTCCACGAAGCCAAGGAGACGGCCCGAAAGGGCTACCGAACTTTGGTCACGACCCTGACCAAGCGGATGGCCGAGGATCTGACCGAATATCTCCACGAGGCGGGGCTGAAGGTCCGCTACATGCACTCGGACGTCGAGACCCTGGAGCGCATCGAGCTGATCCGCGAGCTTCGGCTCGGCGTCTACGACGTGCTGGTCGGGATCAACCTGCTGCGCGAGGGGCTCGACATCCCCGAGTGCGGGCTGGTCGCGATCCTCGACGCCGACAAGGAAGGCTTCCTGCGCTCCGAGACGTCGCTGATCCAGACCATCGGCCGGGCGGCGCGCAACGTCGACGGGCGGGTGATCCTCTACGCCGACACCGTCACCGGGTCGATCGAGCGGGCGCTGAACGAGACCGACCGGCGGCGCGCCAAGCAGCTCGCCTACAACGCCGAGCACGGCATCACGCCCGAGAGCATCAAGCGCCAGATCCACGACGTCATGGCGCACGTGACGGGGCGCGAGGGGCTGGTGGTCGACACCGGCGACGAGGAGCGGCCGCACCTCGTCGGGCACAACCTCAAGGCCTATCTCGCCGACCTCGAGCAGCGCATGCGCAAGGCGGCCGCGGACCTCGAGTTCGAGGAAGCGGCGCGGCTGCGCGACGAGATCCGCAGGCTCGAGGAGGACGACCTCGGGATCCCGCACCCGCAGCGGGTCGCGCCGCGGCCGGTGGGCAAATCGAGCGAGGGCAAGCCCGGCACCCGCAAGGGCCGCTTCGGCAAGCAGCAGCGGACCCGGTTCGGCGGGCGGCGGGGCTAGGCGGCCCGACACCAACGGAGGGACCATGACCGACCTGTCCGCGACGATCGAGGCGCTGTCCGACCGCTGGATGCAGGCGTGGGTGCGGAAGGACCGGGCCGTACTCGAGGAATCGCTCGCGCCGGACTTCGCATTGGTCGTCTCGGCCAACCCGACCCGGCGGCTCGAGCGCGCCGACTGGCTGGCGACCGCCTGCACGCGCTACACCTGCACCGAGTTCCGCTACCGCGACGTGCAGGTGCGCGATCTGGGCGGCGGAATCGCGGCGATGTCGGCGATCGCCGAGTTCAGCGCCGAGATCGACGGAATCCCGCGCTGCGGCCCCTTGTTCCTGACCGACGTCTGGCGGCGCGGGGAAGACGGGCGCTGGCGCGTGTGCGCGCGCTACAGCTCGAGTCCCGAGCCGCCGGGAGAGTCGGGCTCGTCGGTGCAGGCGCTCAACGCAAGCGGCTAGCGCTCGGCTCGACTCGCTCCCGATTCGCTTCGTCGCAAGCCGCGAATCCTTTCCGACCCGATCGTCGTTGCGGCGGCATGTCGGAAGCGACCCCGATCCGCCCCGCGAGCACGGTCATCCGCGGCGCCTGGTACCTGCCGCGGCGGCGGCAGCTCGACCTGCTGTTCACCAGCGGCCGGCGCTACGTCTATTCGGGCGTGCCGATGGCGGTCGCCGTCGGCTTCGCCGAGGCGGAATCGAAAGGACGGTTCTACAACCGCGAAATCCGCAACCGCTTTCCGTGCCGGGAAGTGGGCCGCGATTCGGGAAAGGAGCGCATGGCGGCCTGAAATCGTTGTCGCTCCATGCCGTCGGCCGTCATCCGCCGCTTCGACTATTCGCCTGAGCGCCGCGAGCTGGCGGTCGAGTTCGTCACCGGCCGCCGCTACCTCTATTGCGACGTCCCCGAGCAGGAAGCGCGCTCGCTTCGCGCCGCCTTCGCCAAGGGGCGCTATTTCAACGCCCATATCCGCGACCGCTACCGCTTCCGCGAGCTGGCCGCCGGAGCCGAGGAGGCGAGCGCGACGCGGCGATAAAGCGGAACCGCGCCGCCGGCGGTTCGTTCGTTTCGCCACAATAACAGCTCAGCAGGGAGAGTTACATGTCCGACAACGATCGCGATCGTGAAACCGTCGATCGCACGA
>DASTZO010000335.1:0-4507 GCA_035764265.1 Sphingomicrobium sp. | reverse complement strand
GGGGCGATTTCCTTCCACCGAGCGGCCTGCTCGGCGCTGTTGAGCACCGGCCGCGCGGCCGAGGCGAGCGCCGCCGCGACGTCATCCGGCCCGACTCCGTGCAATACCGCGAGGTCCGCGCCGTCCGGCAGTTCGCCCAGCTCCGCCGCCTCGGCCCAATTGGATACGTAGAAGGTGCGGCAGCCGGCCTCGTGCAGCGCTGCCATCGCCTCGCGTGCGCCAAGGCCATAGCCGTCGGCCTTGATCGCCGCACCGCACTCGGTCCCGGCGGTCTCGGCGAGCCAGCGCCAGTTGTGCTGGAGCGCGGCTCGGTCGAGCGTCAATCGAAGCGGGCGGTGCATGGTTGGGCCTTTCACCGTTCGTCCCGAGCTTGTCGAGGGCCTGCCCTGGTCGGCGGCCCTGACGAAAGACAGCCCTTCGACAAGCTCAGGGCGAACGGTTCAAACTGGATGCCGCTTCCTCCCAGTTCTGACCGTCGAACCAGTCGACGACCAGCTCGACGGGCTCGTCCAAGCAATGCGCGTTGACGCTCCACGAACCCGGGTGCGAGCGCGGCTGGTAGAAGCTCTTAACCCCGCACTTCGAGCAGAACAGATGCTCCGCCGCGCCGGTGCCGAAGCGGTAGCTGGTCAGGGCGTCGCTGCCCTTGTCCAGCGTGAAATCCGCATGCGGGACGATGATGTGGATGAAGCCGGTCATCCGGCAGATCGAGCAATTGCAGTCGATTGCCGGCACCGGCGGATCGGGCAGCGCCGCGGTGAACCGCACCGCCTTGCAATGACAGCCGCCTTTCGCCTCGATCATCAAGCGACGCTAGGGCGGCTGCGCGGCAGGGACAAGCGGAACGGCGCCCTGGGGAGTCGGCGCCGTTCCGTGGGGAAACTCAGCGGTTGGCGGTGACCGCGATCACTGCGCGGCGTTCGGCGACGACCGATTCGAGCCGCGCACGCGCCTTGGCGAGCGTCTCGCCGCGGCATTTGCGGACCGCGTTCTTGCCTTCGACGTCGAAGTCGGACGCGGTCCCGCACACTTCGCGCGCGGCGTGGGCGAGCCGCTGGTCGAGCTGGCGCCGGCCGGCCTCGCTGCCGAGGTCGAGGTCGGCGGTCCGGACCAGGCTGATGCTGGTTTCGCCGCCGGGCGCCTGCGCGAGAGCGGGTGCGGCCTTGATCGCCGCGGTGGTGATCAGCGCCGATGCCAGCGCGATGTAGAGAGCTCGTGTCATGGTCGCTTCCTCCTGTCGAGGGCCGGTGTCCCCGGCGCGACCGTCTATTTAGTCGCAAATTGCAACTTACGTGAGCAACGATGTTGCGCTACCATTCTGCAAAGATGCAGAACGATCCGATGCTCGACTGGAACGACCTCAGATATTTCCTCGCCGTCGCCCGCGGCGGAAGCACGCTCGCCGCCAGCCGAGCGCTCCGGGTCAGCCAGACCACCGTCGCCCGCCGGATCGCCGCGCTCGAGGAGGCGGTGAAGCTGACCCTCTTTGAGAAACGCCAGGCCGGCTACGCGCTGACCCCGGCCGGAGTCGAACTGCTCGCTCATGCCGAGGCGGTCGAGGCCGCCGCGCTGCGCTTCGACAGCGCCGCCTCGGCCAGCACCCGCGACCTCGGCGGCACCGTGCGCATCACCACCGAGGAGATTTTCGCCGTCACTCTGCTCGCGCCGATGCTCCGCGAGCTCCACGAGCTCCACCCCGAGATCCTGATCGAGCTCGACACCGCCCAGGCGATCCGCGACCTCGGCGCCGGCGAGGCCGACATCGCCATGCGCAGCACCGTCCAGGCCGACGGCAACGGTCTCGTCGGCCGGCGGCTGTGCCGGGACGATTGGACGCTCTACTGCAGCCGCGATTATGCGGCCCGCAACGGAGTCCCCGCCAGCCTCGAGGACTTGAAGAACCACGCGATCATCGGCGGCGGCGGCGGCAATCTGTGGCGCCATTACCAGGCTTGGCTGCGCAGCCTCGGGCTCGAGGACCAGGTGGCGATGCACCACGCCTCGTCGACGGGGCTTCTGTCGGGCGTCCGCTCCGGCTTCGGGATCGCCGTCCTGCCGTGCGTCGTCGCCGATGCGGAAGCCGATTTGATCCGCTGCCTGCCGCCGCGCTCCGACCACGACCGGACCTTCTGGCTGCTGACCCACGAGCGGGTCCGCAACGCGCCGCGGGTCCGGACCGTGATCGATTTCCTCTACGAGCGGCTGAGGCGGCACGTGCGGGAGCTGGAGGGCCGGCGCGCCGCGGCTTGAACGTCCTCGCGTCTTTACGGATAATGCGGCCCGGGACGCTCGTGCAGCTCCTCGTAATGGACGAGAGCCGGGCTCGGCCCGAACGGGACGGGGCTGCCGTTCCGGAATGCCCATTCGCCGCGGTCGCAATCCGCCGCCCGGACATAGCCGTTGATGTAAAAGCGGCGCCTGTGCTGTGACCGGTTGGTGCCCGAGCCGTGCACCAGATAGGGGCTCCAGACCGCCAGGTCGCCGGGCTCGAGCAACAGCTCGATCGCGTCCGCCGCCGACAGCCCGACGGCTTCGAGCGCGTCGTCGGTCATCGCCGTCCCAAGCGCCTTCTTCGAACAGTCCATGCCGAGGTCGCCGCGCCTGTGGCTGCGTGGAAGGAAGCGCATGCAGCCCGATTCCTCGGTGTGCGGGTCGATCGCGAGGCCGGTCTGCACATAGGAATCGGCAAGGTTGCGGTACGCCCATCCCGGCCGGCGCGACCGGCTGTCCTGGTGCCAGGCGAAGTCGCCGAGCGCGCCCGGCGCCTTCCAGTGGACCTGGTTGATCACCTGCTTGAGATTGCGCCCGATCAGCGGCTCGAGCAGGCGCGCGAGCCGCTGATCGAGGCGGACCCGGTTCAACGCCGCCTGGTGGTAGGACGGCCACTGGACCATCCGCACCAGCGGCTCTCCGCCGGCCCTGGTGGCCACATTGTAGAACAGATTGCCGTGCCGGAAGCAGCGGCCGTGCGCGACGCCCTCGGCATGGATCGCATCCGCGACCGCGGCAATTTCGTCGATCTCCGAGCGGCTGAACAGCCCGCGGACGATCGCATAGCCCTCACGCCAATAATGCTCGAGAAATGGATTTTCGCCGACCTCGTCAGCGATCCTCAGTGGCTGCGAACCACCCATGCTCCGACTCCCGCCCCGGAACGAAGATACAGCAACTCTTTGACATTTCCATGAATTTCTGGCCGCCGCAGCCCTCGGCGGCCGCGGCTTATTCGACCGTCACGCTTTTCGCCAAATTGCGCGGCTGGTCGACGTCGGTGCCTTTCAGAACCGCGACATGGTAGGCGAGCAGCTGCACCGGCACCGCGTAGACCAAGGGCGCGATCAGCGGGTGGACCTCGGGCATCTCGATGGTAGCCATCGTCCCCTCGCCCGCCGCGGCAATGCCTTTTGCGTCACTGATCAGGACGATCTTGCCGCCCCGCGCGCGCACTTCCTGCATGTTGCTGACGGTCTTCTCGAACAGCGGCCCGGACGGCGCCAGCACGATCACCGGCACGTCCTCGTCGATGAGCGCGATCGGCCCGTGCTTCATCTCGCCGGCGGCATAGCCCTCGGCATGGATGTAGCTGATTTCCTTCAACTTCAGCGCGCCTTCGAGCGCCATCGCATAGTCGGGGCCGCGGCCGAGATAGAGCACGTCGCGGGCCGGCGCGATCAAATGCGCCATGCCGGCGATCTCCTCGTCATGGTTGAGCGCCGCGTTCAGCGCCGCCGGCGCTTCCTGCAAATGGCCGACGATGGCGCGTTCCTCGTCGCGCGACAGCCGCCCCTTGGCCCGCGCCAGGTTCGCGGCCAGCGCCGCCAGCACCGCCAGCTGGCAGGTGAACGCCTTGGTCGAGGCGACCCCGATCTCGGGCCCGGCGTGGGTCGGCAGCAGCAGATCGGCCTCGCGCGCCATCGAGCTGGTCGGGACGTTGACGACCACCGCAATGCGCTGGCCCTGCGCACGCGCGTGGCGGAGAGCCGCAAGCGTGTCCGCGGTCTCGCCCGACTGGCTGACGAACAGCGCAAGCCCGCCCGGCTCTAGCACCGGGTCGCGGTAGCGGAACTCGGACGCGACATCGATGTCGACCGGCACTCGGGCGAACTGCTCGATCCAGTATTTCGCGACGAGGCCCGCATAATAGCTGGTCCCGCAGGCGACGATCGTCAGCCGCTCGACGGCCGCCAGGTCGAAGTCGAAATCGGGCAGCGCGACTTCCCCTTCGAACGGGCGGACATAGCTGTGGAGAGTCTGGGCAACCACGATCGGCTGCTCGAAAATCTCCTTCTGCATGTAGTGACGGTAATTGCCCTTCTCGACCGGCGCGGAGGACGCGCCCGATTCGACGATCTCGCGCTCGACTCGCTCGTTGTCCCGGTCGAAAATCTCGATTTCGTCGCGCGTCACGACCGCCCAGTCGCCTTCCTCGAGGTAGGCGATCCGCTGGGTCCAGGGCGCAACCGCGATCGCGTCCGATCCCAGGTAATTTTCTCCCTCGCCATAGCCG
>DASTZO010000334.1:0-3241 GCA_035764265.1 Sphingomicrobium sp. | reverse complement strand
CGGGGTCAGGGACTTGTCGCGGTCGGTGTAGGACAGGCCCGCCCGAACGCTCGAAAGGAAGCCGCCGAGCTCGCGCTCGACATCGGCGCGATACTGCTTGAGCTCGTCGTCGACGATTCGGTTGTTGTAATAGCCGTCCTGGCCGCCCGGGGTGTCCGGCCCCGCCCCCCAGCCCATCGGCGACGTGAGCTGGATGACGTTGGGATCGCTGTAGTTGAGCGTCGGGTCGAACGTGCAGCCGCTCTCGTCGCAGTCGAAGTCGAGCGAATCGCGCGCGCCGACTCCCTGCCCGCGGCCGGTGCCGGCGTTCGATTCGAAGATCAGCTCCTCGCGGTCGGTGCGGGAGAAACTGATGTCCAGCTCACCCTTCCAGCCGTTGCCCGGCCGCCAGGCCAGGTTCGCGCCGCCGGAAACCAGGTCCGCCTCGCGGGTCAGATGGTGGTTGTTCACCACCGCCTCGATGTCGGTGAAGGTTCCGCTGACGACGTTGCCGTCCTCGACCTGCGCGTTGCTAAGCCCCGCCGAGGTCCAGCCGAATGCGCCCGCAAGCGGCAGCTCGATGCCGCGCCGGATGATGTCGTCGTCGAACTTCGAATAGAAGCCGTCGAGCGTGACCCGGAACGCGTCCGACACGTCGGCCTGGAAAGTCGCGCTGGCGCCGTAGCGCTTCAGCTGGGTCGAGGTGACCCACGATTTGTTGCCGCTGATGATTCGGCCGCCGAAGTCCTGCCAGCCCCACGCGTTATACTCTTCGATCTGGTAGGGCTCGTCGACGTAGCTCGCCGAAAGGGCGATGCCCATCGTGTCGTCGGCGAACTTGTCGATGAAGGTGGCGTTGGCGCGCCAGCCGAAATCCTTGGAGCCGGCGTTGAGCTTGCCGATCTCGGCGTTGCTGGCCTTGAGGCCGACCGCGATCACGCGGCTGCTCGTCTCCAGCGGCCGGGCGGTGCGGATGTCGACCGTTCCGACCAGGCCCTGGCCGATGAGGCTCGGGGTCATCGTCTTGTAGACGTCGACCCGGTTGACGACCTCGGACGGATATTGGTCGAACTCGACCGCGCGGGTGTCGCCGGTCGAGGTCTGCTCGCGGCCATTGAGCAAGGTGGTCGAGAAGTCGGGGCCGAAACCGCGGATGGAGATGAAGGCGGCGCGGCCGTTGAGCCGCTGCGACGTCAGGCCGGGAAGCCTCGCGATCGACTCGCCGATCGACGCGTCGGGCAGCTTGCCGATATCCTCAGCCGAAACCGATTCGACGACCTGCTCGCTGGTCTTCTTCTTGTTGATCGCGTTCATCAGGCTGGCCCGGAAGCCGGTGACGACGATGTCCTGGGAATCTCCCGAAGGCGAGGTCGTGCCGCCCGCGGAAATGTCCTCCTGGACCTCGCCGGTCGGAGTCACTTCGGTCTTTTCTTCCTCGGTCTGCTGCGGCGGCTCGGCTGGCGGCGGAGTACCCGTGTCCTGCGCCTGGGCGGCGCCGGCGCTCAGCAGCATCGCCAGGCCGATCGCCAGCGGGCTTACGGTCGCTGCGAACTGCGAACGCGTCGAGATTGGCTTCATTTTGTCGCTCCCCTGAAACTCGTCCCGCGTCGCGGCACGAGCCCCCAATGCGCGGCCCCCGGCCTCGCTCTCCACCCGCCAAGGAATATCAGTAGTTTGCCGCGCCGGAAGCCTTGCGCGGCTATACATACGTATTCACCGCGCTTAGGCTCTGCGTTTGATGACTCAAAGACGCCCAACGTCCTTCGACATCGCGGCGCTGGCCGGCGTGTCGCAGCCGACGGTTTCGCGCGCCTTGAGCGGCAATCCGTCGGTCAGCGAACCGACCCGGGCGCGCGTCCTCGCCGCCGCCGAGCAGCTCAATTACAAGGTCGACAAGAACGCGTCCGGACTGCGCCGCCAGCAGTCGCGGACCTTGGCGCTGCTGTTCTTCGAGGAGCGCTCGGCCGACGGCGCGCTGATCAACCCTTTCTACCTGTCGATGCTCGGCCCGATGGTGCGCAAATGCGCGACGCTCGGCTACGACCTGCTGATCTCGTTCCAGCAGCTCTCGTCGGACTGGCACGTCGATTATGAGGACAGCCGCAAGGCCGACGGGATCATCCTGCTCGGTTACGGCGACTATCTCGAATATCAGCCGCTGCTCCAGCGGCTCGTCGAGCGCGGCACGCATTTCGTGCGCTGGGGGCCGGCCGGCGGAGTGCAATTCGGAGCCACCGTCAGCTCCGACAACGAGCAAGGCGGGTTCGACGCGACCCAGCATCTGCTCCAGGTCGGCCGCCGCAGGATCGCGTTCATCGGCACCGCCGAGCCCGCCTACCCGGAATTCCTCGACCGCTGGGGCGGGCATTGCCGGGCGCTGCGCGCGTCCGGGATGGAGCCCGACGAGCGGCTTCGCGCGGATGCCGAGCCGAGCGAGGAATCGGGCCGCGCCGCGGTCGCCGACCTGCTTGGGCGCGGAGTCGAGTTCGACGCGATTTTCGCCGCCAGCGACGTCACTGCGATCGGGGCGATGCACGCGCTCCAGAAGCTCGGCCGGGCGATCCCGCAGGAAGTGGCGATCGTCGGCTTCGACGATATCCCGGCGGCGAGCCTGTCGAGCCCGCCGCTGAGCACCGTCACCCAGGACGCGAGGGGCGCCGGCGAGGCGCTGGTCGAGGCGCTGATCGAGGCGATCGAGCTCGGCGCGGCGCGGAGCCGGGTGCTGCCGGTCCACCTGACGGTGCGGGAGTCGTCCCGGCCGGCCTAGGCCGTTCGGCGCTCGCCGCGCCGCGCATTGAAGCACCACACCCCGAACGCGGCAATGACCACATAGCAGGCGACCGGCACGAACAGCGCCGCGCGCAGGCTGGTGAGGTCGGCGACGAAGCCGGTGATCGCCGGAACGATGGCGCCGCCGACGATGGCGACGCAGATGATCCCGCTGCCGTCCGCGGCGCGGCGCCCGAGGTCCTCGCTGGCGAGGCTGAAGATGGTCGGGAACATGATCGAATTCATGAACCCGACCGCGATCAGCGCGATTCCGGAGATCGTGCCCAGGGTCAGCGCCGAGGTCGAGGTCAGGAGCCCCGCTCCGACCGCGACCCCGAGCAGCACCAGCCCGGGCGACACCAGCCTCAGCACGCCCGAGCCGATGAACCGGCCGACCATCGCCCCGCCCCAGTAGAAGGCGACCATCTGCCCGGCGCGCTCGGCGGTGGTGGCGAGCGTGTCCGCCTGGATCAGATAATTGACGAGGATGCTG
>DASTZO010000333.1:0-3078 GCA_035764265.1 Sphingomicrobium sp. | reverse complement strand
GCGGCGCTCGGCTTCGACCGGCCGACCGCCAACAGCGTCGATTCGGTCTCCGACCGCGACTTCGTCGTCGATTACCTGCACGCCGCGGCCCTGTGCTCGGTGCATCTGTCGCGCCTGGCCGAGGAGATCGTCGTCTGGGCGTCGCAGCCGTTCGGGTTCGTCGTCCTGCCCGACGCCTGGTCGACGGGCTCGTCGATCATGCCCAACAAGCGCAACCCCGACGCGGCCGAGCTGGTCCGCGGCCATTGCGCGCGGATCGTCGGCGACCTGGTCGCGCTGCTGGTGCTGCTCAAGGGCCTGCCGCTCGCCTATGCCAAGGACTTGCAGGACGACAAGGCGCCGTTGTTCGACGCGCACGATCTGCTGATGGTGTCGCTGGCGGCGATGGCCGGGATGGTGGCGGACATCCGCTTCGACGCGGCCCGGATGCGCGCCACCGCCGAGGCCGGCCATTCGACCGCGACCGACCTTGCCGACTGGCTGGCGGCCGAGGCCGGGGTCCCGTTCCGCGAGGCGCACCATATCGCCGGGCGGGCGGTCGCGGCGGCCGAGGCCAGGGGCGTCGGACTGAGCGAGCTGACGCTTGAGGAGCTGCAGGCGATCGACCCGCGCATCGGCGCCGAGGCACTCGGGCGGCTGTCGGTCGAGGCCAGCGTCGCGGCGCGCACCTCGGCTGGCGGAACCGCGCCCGAGCGGGTAATCGAGGCGATCGCCGCGGCCCGCGCCGCCCGCCGGAGTGAAGGATGAAGTTCGCGCCCGTGCTGATGCTGACCGCCGGCGGCCTGCTGGCGAGCGCCTGCGGCCAGATGGCCGAGCTGCAGCCGGCGCGCGGCGAGCCGCTGCCGGTCAAGCCGCTGCTCGCCCGGACGACCCCGACCGCCGAGCAATTGCTGACCCCGCCGACCAACGCCGACCCGGAGCGGATCGACGAGCTGGTCAAGCGCTCCGAGCCGCGCAAGCCCGACCGCTTCGACCTGCCGCCGCCCGACGGCGGTGAAGCGCCGGTGCTCCCGGAGACCCAGGAGCCGAGCTCGTCCGAGCAAGTGGGCCCGGCGACCCCCGAATGAGCAATCAGGTCCGCAAGGCCATCTTCCCGATCGCCGGGCTCGGGACGCGCCTGCTTCCGGCGACCAAGACGGTGGCCAAGGAGATGCTGACGATCGTCGACCGGCCGCTGATCCAGTACGCGGTCGACGAGGCGCGCGAGGCGGGGATCGAGCAGATGATCTTCGTCACCGGCCGCGGCAAGTCGAGCCTGGTCGACTATTTCGACATGGCGTTCGAACTGGAAACGACGATGAGGAGCGCCGGCAAGAGCCTCGATGCGCTCGAGCCGTCGCGGACCCGCTTCGGCGAGGTGGTCGCGGTCCGCCAGCAGCAGCCGCTCGGGCTCGGCCACGCGGTGTGGTGCGCGCGCGACATCGTCGGCGACGAGCCGTTCGCGGTGCTCCTGCCCGACGATCTGATGGCCGGCCGGCCCGGGGCGCTGAAGCAGATGGCCGACGCTTGGGCGAGCGTCGGCGGCAACATGCTGTGCGCCGAGGAAGTGCCGGCCGAGAAGACCCGGAGCTACGGAGTGATTGCTCCGGGCAAGGTCGACGGCGGCCTGACCGAGGTGCTCGGCCTGGTCGAGAAGCCGGACCCGGCGGATGCGCCGTCGCGGCTGGCGGTGATCGGCCGCTACATCCTCCAGCCCGAGGTGATGGGGGTGCTCGACGACGCCGAGCGCGGCGCCGGCGGCGAGATCCAGCTGACCGACGCGATGGCCAGGCTGATCGGGAGCCAGCCGTTCCACGCGTTGAAGGTCGACGCGGTGCGCCACGATTGCGGCGACAAGGCCGGGTTCGTGATCGCCAACCTCGCGCTCGCGCTCCAGCGCGACGACATCGCCCCCCGGGTGCGGGAATATCTCGCGACGCTGTGAGGCCGGTTACGGCTCCAGCTCGACGTCCCAGTAGAGATAATCGCGCCAGCTCTGGTGGAGGTAGTTGGGCGGGAAGCTCTTGCCGTGGTCCTGCAACTGCCAGCTGGTCGGGCGGATCGGCTCGCGCTCGAAATGCATCTTCGCCTGGCGCGGGGTCCGGCCGCCCTTCTTGAGGTTGCACGGGGCGCAGGCAGTGGCGACATTCTCCCAGGTCGTGCGGCCGCCCTGGGCGCGCGGCACGACATGGTCGAAGGTCAGCTCCTTGTTGGAGCCGCAATAGACGCAGCGGAAGCGGTCGCGCAGGAACAGGTTGAACCGGGTGAACGCCGGATACTGGTTGGGCCTCACGAACTGGCGCAGAGCGATCACCGACGGCAGCTTCAGCGCCCGGCTCGGGCTGTGCACCTCGCGCTCGTAATGGGCGACGACGTCGACCCGCTCGAGGAACATCGATTTGACCGCCGTCTGCCATGGCCAAAGGCTAAGCGGGTAGTAGGACAAAGGCGTGTAGTCGGCGTTGAGCACCAGCGCCGGGCAGCTGTCGGGATGGCGGAGGAGCTCGGGATGATACATTGGGCGCGTGAGCCTTTCGTTCGGTGGTCCGAACTGCAGCTCCCCGGCCCCGTCGCACGCAAGGAGGAGAGGGCCCGGCCCGTCTTCCCTTGTGTCGAGCCGGATGCCATCCCGGCATGACATGGTGATGACTGCATTTTCGCCGCCCCCGGGTCAAGAGTCTCTTGGGCCACACTTCTCCGGCCAAAGCCGGCCCCCAGTCCGACGAGAGCATTGGGGCCGGGCCTTCGCCGGGGGACATCCGCACCGATGGTGATCACCCGTTTCGCTCCGTCGCCGAGCGGGCGGCTGCATCTGGGCCACGCCTACAGCGCGGCGATCGGCCATTCGCGGGCGCGGCAGAGCGGCGGCGAGTTCCGGCTTCGGATCGAGGACCTCGACCCGGCGCGCAGCCGGCCGGAGTTCGTGTCCGGGATCGAGGAGGATCTGCGCTGGCTGGGGCTGACGTGGGGCGGCGAGCCGCTGGTCCAGTCACAGCGGACGCACGAATATGCCGCCGCGCTGGAGCGGCTGAAAGACCGCGGCCTGGTCTATCCGTGCTTCTGCACGCGCGCCGACATCGCCGCGTCGCTGACCGCTCC
>DASTZO010000332.1:0-4025 GCA_035764265.1 Sphingomicrobium sp. | reverse complement strand
GCGGGCGGCATGGAGTCGATGACCAACGCGCCCTATTTGCTCAAGAAGCACCGCTCGGGCGCCCGCATCGGCCACGACACGGCCTACGACCATATGTTCCTCGACGGGCTCGAGGATGCCTATGAGCCGGGCCGGGCGATGGGCACCTTCGCCCAGGAAACAGCAAACCAGTATCAGCTGACCCGCGAAGAGATGGACAATTATTCCATCGAGAGCCTGTCGCGCGCCAATTCCGCAATCAGCGCGGGCTCGTTCAAGGACGAGATCGTTCCGGTCGTGATCCAGGGCCGCGGCGGCGAAACCGTGGTCGACACCGACGAGGCGCCGGGCCGCGGCCGCCCCGACAAGATCCCGCAGCTGAAGCCGGCCTTCGCCAAGGAAGGGTCGATCACCGCCGCGACCTCCTCGTCGATCTCGGACGGCGCCGCCGCGGTCGTTCTGGCGCGCGAGTCGACCGCCCGCGACAAGGGCCTCGAGCCGGTCGCCCGGATCGTCGCCACCGCCGCCCATGCGCAGGAGCCCGCGCAATTCACCGTCGCCCCGATCGGAGCGATCGAGAAGGTGCTCGCCAAGGCCGGCTGGAAGACCGCCGACGTCGACCTGTGGGAAGTCAATGAGGCGTTCGCCTGCGTCGCCATGTTCGCGATGAAGGACCTCGGGATCCCGCACGAGAAGATCAACATCCACGGCGGCGCGACCGCATTGGGCCACCCGATCGGGGCCAGCGGCACGCGCATCCTCGTCACCCTGGTCAACGCCCTGAAGCAGAAGGGCCTAAAGCGCGGGGTCGCCTCGCTGTGCATCGGCGGCGGCGAAGCGACCGCGGTCGCGGTGGAATTGGTCTAGGCTAGCGCTTCCCGGCGTAGGCGATGCACTCGAGCTCGATCAGCGCTCCGAGCGCGAGGCCGTCGGCCCCGAACGCGCTGCGCGCCGGGAAGCGGCCGTCCGGGAAATAGGTCACGTAGACCGCGTTGAACGCCGGCCAGTCGGCGATGTTGTCGAGCATCACCGTGCATTTGACGACGTCGCTCCAGCCGAGGCCCTGCGCCTTCAGGACGCCGCCGATATTGTCCATCGTCTGGCGCGCCTGGGCCACCACGCCGTCGGGCAGCGTGCCGTCTCCGCGAAGGCCGACCTGGCCCGACAGGAAGAGCAGGTCGCCGACCCGAACCGCGTCGGAAAACGGCAGCGGCCGGCCGCGCAGCATCGGCTTGCCGATACGCTCGACGGCCGGGCGCTCGGTCGGCGGCGCCTCGGCCGGGGCGCCGTTCGCGGCCAGCGTGGCGGCCGCAGCGGCCGCAACGAACAGGTCCATCGCATCCTCCCTCTTTGCGACCGTCATGGTGGCGGATTCGCCAGCGTTCCGGAACCCTGTTAGTTCGCGGGTCCTCAACAGGGGAGAAGCCACATGCACAAGATCATTCTGGTCGCGGCCGTCGCCGCGCTCGCCGGCTGTTCGCAGGAAACCGCGGCGCCGCCCGCCGAGGACGCCAATGTCGCGACGGAGGCCAACGCCGCGGACGCCAACGCGGCCGAGCCCGCTGCCGCGGGGACGCCGCTCGCCTCGCTCAACGAAACCACCTGGGAATTCATCGATGAGGGCAAGCCGATCCGCGAATCGATCGACGCGGCCGGCAACTATATTGCGGTTTCCGGCACCGAGCACATCGATCACGGCACCGCGGTGATGAAGGACGGCAAGGCCTGCTTCACCAGCGCCATGGACAAGGAAGGCGAGGTCTGCTGGACCGACCCGATGGTGGCGATCGGCGAATCGGGCGAGACCACCAGCGACAAGGGCGAAAAGCTGACCGTCAAGCGCGTCGCCTACGTTCCGCTGACGATGTAGTTTTTCCGCGGCTGGTCCGGTGGCGCGAAGCGCGCGCCGCCGGTCAGTCGAGCTTTTCGTTCTCGCCGACGCCCCAGATGTCGCTCATCCGGATATAACCCTGGCGCTTGCCGACCGCGATCCGGCACCACACGCCCCCGCACCGATCGATCCGCCCGACGACGCCATGCTCGGCGCGGTAGCGCACCCGGCTGGCGGGGTCGGGCTCGACGTGGATGGCCCTGGGCTCGCCCGGCCGGACGATCGCGGTGCGCTGGTCGCTCAACAGCGACACCAGCATCCAGCCGCGGGCGCCGTCCGGGTCCTCGATCATCCGCCAGTTGGGGTAGGTCTTGACCACCCGCACCGGCAGGTCGCGGCGCTTGTACAGCCAGATGCCGGGATAATTGCGGCCCGGGCCGGTGCGCATCATCGCCTCGCCGCTGGCGATCGACGCCCAATAGGGCGGGGTCTTGTCCTGCGCGGCGGCGGGGGCGGCCAGCGCGACCAGCACCGCCGCGATCAGCCCTCGCCTTACCCTCCGTCGTGCCATCACGCCCCGGTCAGGATCCGGTCGACGAGCTGCTTCACGGTCGGCACGAAGCCGTTCGAGTAAAAGGGGTCGCTCTGGAAGCGGAACGCCGAGTGGCCGGCGAACATCAGATTGTGCTCGGTCGGGCCGCCGTGGGCGATGTCCTGCAGGGTCTTCTGGATGCAGAAGCTGCGCGGGTCGGCGAGCCGGCCGGTGGTGTTCTTCTCATTGTCGGCCCACGACGAGAAGCCGCATTGCGACAGGCAGCCCATGCACTCGGCCTGGTCGCGGCGGATGTGCTGCTTCTCCTCGGGAGTGACGAACACCAGGGTTTCGTCGGGCGTCTTCAAGGCCTCGGTGAAGCCGGCCGCAAACCATTCGCGCGCGTGCTGCAGGTCGCCCTTGGTCACCCAATAGCCCTTCTTGGTGCCGATCCCGACGTCGAGCTCGAACGCGTGATCACCCAGCGGCTCCTTGGTGAAAGCGATCTGGCGGTGCGAGCGTTCCTCGAGGTTGCGCAGGAAGGCGTTGCGCACCGCCGACGAATAAAAGCCGGTCGGCGAGAATCGGTGCAGCAAGATGTCGCCTTCCTCGAGCGTCATCAGCCGCGCCTTCCATTCGGGCGGGATCGGGCTTTCCTGGGTCAGCAGCGGCCGGGTCCCGAACTGGAAGGCGATCTGGCCGAGCTCGGGATTGTCGATCCAATGGTCCCATTCGTCGAGCCGCCAGACGCCGCCGGCCATGACGATCGGCAGGCTGTCGGGAATCCCGCCCTCGCGCATCGTCTCGCGCAATTCCTTGACCCGCGGATAGGGGTCCTGCGGCTGCCTCGGGTCCTCGGCGTTCGACAGGCCGTTGTGCCCGCCGGCCAGCCACGGGTCCTCGTAAACTACCGCGGCGAGCCACTCGGCCGCCTTGGAATAGGCCCGCTTCCACAGCGCCCGGAAGGCGCGCGCCGAGCTGATGATCGGCAGGTAATTGACCCCGTAGGACGCGGCGATCTCGCTCAATTTGTACGGCATCCCGGCGCCGCAGGTGACGCCGGTGACCATGCCCCTTGTGCGCTCGAGGACCCCGTGCAGCACCCGCTGCGCGCCGCCCATCTCCCACAGCACGTTGATGTTGATCGCTCCGCGCCCGTTGGCGATCTCATAGGCTCGGGTGACCTGCGCGACGGCGCCGTCGACCGCAAATTTGATCAATTCCTCGTGCCGGTCGCGCCGCGTCATCCCCTCGTAGATCTGCGGGATGATGCGGCCTTCGGGGTCGTAGCTGTCGGCATTGACGGCCGAGACCGTGCCGACTCCGCCGGCCGCCGCCCAGGCGCCCGAGCTGGCGTGATTGGTGGCGCTGACGCCCTTGCCGCCTTCGATCAGCGGCCACACCTCGCGGCCGCCGTACACGATGGGCCTGATGCCCTTGAACAAACCTATTCTCCTAAAGCTTCGGCGCCATATAATCGCCCAACGCCGGAGATGCGAAATAAATCCATGTTGCGCGGGAGTTGCTAGCCGGCAGGCCTCGCGGGACCGTAGTCGAGGCCGATGTCGACCGCCGGCGCCGACAAGGTGATTCGGCCGACCGAGATATAGTCGACCCCGGTCCCGGCGATGGCGCGGATGGTGTCGAGCGTGACTCCGCCCGACGCCTCGAGCGGCACTCGCC
>DASTZO010000331.1:0-2476 GCA_035764265.1 Sphingomicrobium sp. | reverse complement strand
GAAGCTGATCCCCAGGCTGATCCACCGGATGGACGAATATTACCCGCCGACCGGTGCCGCCCCTCCGCCGCCGCCGCTGCCCGAGATCGCGCTGATCGAGCGCCGCCACTGGTGGAGCTATGCCGGAATCGCGGTCGCCGGCGCCGCGGCGGGCGCAATCGCAATGCTTGTGCTAGGCTGAGCCGGCCATGAAGCGCGTGTTGCTGATCGTCGGGGGTGGGATCGCCGCCTACAAGAGCTGCGAGCTGGTGCGCCTGCTGGCCAAGGCCGGCCACCAGGTGACCCCGGTGCTGACCAAGGGCGGCGAGCATTTCGTCGCTCCGATGACCTTGGGCGCGCTGGCCAGGAGCCCGGTCTACACCAGCCTCTGGGACCTCAAGGACGAAGTCGAGATGGGGCATATCGAGCTCAGCCGGTCGGCGGATTTCCTGCTCGTCTGCCCGGCGACCGCGGACCTGCTGGCGAAGATGGCGGGCGGGCTCGCCGACGACCTCGCGACGACGCTGCTGCTGGCGACCGACAAGCCGGTGGTGGTCGCTCCGGCGATGAACGTGCGCATGTGGCTGCACCCGGCGACCCAGCGCAACGTCGCGCAATTGAAGGCGGACGGAGTCCAGGTGATCGAGCCCGACGAAGGCGAGATGGCGTGCGGCGAGCACGGACCCGGCCGGCTGCCCGAGCCGGCGGCGATCATGGAGTGGCTCGGCGCCGAGTTCCTGACCGGCAAGTGACCCTCCAGGGCAAGCACATCCTCGTCACGGCCGGGCCGACCCACGAGCCGATCGACCCGGTGCGGGTGATCGCCAACCGCTCGTCGGGGCGGCAGGGTTTTGCAATTGCCGCCGCCGCCGCCGAAGCCGGCGCCCGAGTCACGCTCGTCGCGGGGCCGGTCGCTCTGGAAACTCCGGCCGGTGTCGACCGAGTCGACGTCGAGACGGCCGCGCAGATGGCCGACGCGGTGACAGGCGCTTTGCCCTGCGACGCCGCGGTCCTAGTCGCCGCGGTCGCCGACTGGCGGGTCGAGCCCTCGGCTGGAAAGCTCAAGAAAAGCGGCGGCCCGCCGCAGCTGCGCTTCGTGCCGACCCGCGACATCCTCGCCGAGCTGGCCGCCCACCCGGACCGCCCGCCGCTGCTGGTCGGCTTTGCCGCCGAGACCGACCAATTGGTCGCCAACGCGATCGCCAAGCGAGCGGCCAAGGGCGCCGACTGGATCGT
This sequence comes from Sphingomicrobium sp., assembly GCA_035764265.1. Taxonomy (GTDB): domain Bacteria; phylum Pseudomonadota; class Alphaproteobacteria; order Sphingomonadales; family Sphingomonadaceae; genus Sphingomicrobium. The sequence goes on along the minus strand of DASTZO010000331.1, from coordinate 1,261 downwards.
CGCCAACGACGTGTCCGGGCCAAGGGAGACCAGCGTGATGGGCGGCCACCGCAACCGGGTGCACCTAGTGACCGCACAGGGAGTCGAGGGCTGGCCGGAAGCGGGCAAGGACGAGGTCGCCCGGCGGCTGGTCGGGCGGATCGCCGCCGCGCTGGGCTCCAGGCGCTGAATCATCGACAAAGGCCGCCCGCTTGCAATAAGGTCGTCCTGTCTTGTGGGAGATCGAACGATGAAGCGCTTGCTCGCTCTGGCACTGCTGCTCGCTCCGGTTCCGGCGTCGTCCGCGACGATCGTCGAGGTCGCCGACGGCGAATGGAGCTTCCTGCCGCTGATGAAGCAGCGCGGCTCGGACCATCTGAACAACGACGCGCTCGCCCGGATCGACGAGATCATCCATGCCCACCAATGCACGTTCCCGGACCAGGACGGGCCCCATTACGAGGTCACCGTGTCGTTCGCGGCCCATTTCACCGCGGGCGGGGCGCTCGACCGGCTGGTGATGAAGCGGCTCAACTGTCCCGAAGTCGAGAGCCTGATTGGCGGCGCACTGATCGAGATGATCGAGGGCGGCGACTATCGGCCGGGCGGCGAGAACGACCAGGGCTGGTACCGCGGCGAACTGAGCTTCGGCGGCAAGGGCTGACGCTTCCGTCGGTTTCGGGCATCCGCCCTGCGCGTACCGGCCGCTTCGCACGGGAGTCCGAATGATCGAGATCAAGCTGTATCGCCTGCCGCACGGCGACGGGCTGCCGCTGCCCAAATATGCAAGCGAGGACGCGGCCGGGCTCGACATCGCCTCGGCCGAGGAGCTGGTGCTCGGGCCCGGCGAGCGGCACGCGGTCGCGACCGGCTTCGCGATCGAGATCCCGCATGGCTACGAGGTCCAGGTCCGCCCGCGCTCGGGGCTCGCGATCCGCAACGGGATCACCTGCCTCAACACGCCCGGGACGATCGACAGCGATTACCGCGGCGAAGTGAAGGTGATCCTGGTCAACCTCGGCTCCGAGCCGTTCGCGGTCCGCCGCGGCGAGCGAATCGCCCAGCTGGTGCCGGCGCCGGTGCTCCGCGCCCATTTCACAGAAAGCGTCAGCCTCGCCGAGACCGCGCGCGGCAGCGGGGGGTTCGGGTCGACGGGACGGTGAGCCTCTCGGACGCCGAGCTCGAGCGCTACGCGCGGCACATCGTCCTGCGCGAGGTCGGCGGAACCGGGCAACGCAAGCTGAAGGCGACGAGCATCGCGCTGGTCGGCGCCGGCGCGATC
>DASTZO010000330.1:0-2005 GCA_035764265.1 Sphingomicrobium sp. | reverse complement strand
AGAACAGGCCTGCGGTCAGGTCGGCGATCGGAATGCCGACCCGCACCGGGCCCTGCCCCGGAAGCCCGGTGATCGACATCAGCCCGCCCATGCCCTGCGCGATCTGGTCGAAGCCCGGCCGGTTGGCGTAAGGCCCGGTCTGGCCGAAGCCCGAAATACTGGCGTAGACCAGCTTCGGATTGATCTTGGCGAGCGTCTTGTAGGCGATGCCGAGCCGGCGCTTCACGTCGGGGCGGAAGTTCTCCACCACGACGTCGGCCTTCTTGACCATGCGCTTGAGCGCCGCGACCGCCTCGGGCGCTTTCAGGTTCAGCGTCATGCTGCGCTTGTTGCGGTGCAGGTTGGCGAAGTCGGAACCCTCGCGCGGGCCGCCAAGCGCTTCGCCGGCGCTGGGGTCGGGCGGTAACTCGATCTTGATCACGTTGGCGCCCCAGTCGGCGAGCTGGCGCACGCAGGTCGGGCCGGAGCGCACGCGGGTCAGGTCGAGGACGGTAAAGCGCTCAAGCGCGCGCGAAGCCTTGGGAAACGGCATTTCCGGCAACCCGATCGGGGGGTTCTTGTTGGCCCGGCAGGCGCCGGGGACGCTGACATTCCCCGATATCCCGGGCCTTGTCCACCGAGGAACGGGTTTGAGCGGTGAGGGCTTCTTCCGCTATGGTGCCCGCGCCGGGGGGCGCCCAAGAGTTCCGACCAGGACGCCCAGATGCAATTTCCAGACATGACCAAGCTTGCCCGGCTCCTGCTCGTGCTGGCGCTTGCGATCGCGGCCGGCGCGGTGAGCGCGCAGGAGCGGCCGCGGCCCGCGCAAGCCCCGCAGCAGGCCGAGCAGAGCCAGACCGATCAACGGACGTCCGGCTCGCAGGACGGCGTGCTGCGGCTGTTGCCGGCGGATTCGGTGACCGAGCACAGCGTCGACATCCCGGCCGGCTCGCTGCGCTATACCGCCACCGCCGGCACGCTCTCGCTCTACGACCAGACCGGCGACCGCTCGGCGGCGATCTTCTACACCGCCTACGTCGCCAAGAACGCCGACGCCGCCAATCGCCCGATCACGTTCGCTTTCAACGGCGGGCCGGGCGCGGCGTCCGCTTTCCTGACTCTCGGCCTGGTCGGCCCGCGCATTGCCGAACTCGTCGATCACGATCCGTCGGCGACGCAGTTGCGCGACAATCCGCACACCTGGCTCGGCTTCACTGATCTCGTCATGGTCGATCCGGTCGGCACCGGCTGGAGCCGCGCCGCCAAGCCCGACGGTGCGGGTGCGTTCTACGGCGTGCGGCGCGACGCCGAGGCGCTCGCCAAGTTCGTCGCGCTCTACCTCGCGAAGAACGGCCGCAACGCCTCGCCGAAGTATCTCCTGGGCGAAAGCTACGGCGGCTATCGCGCCGTCAAGGTGGCGCACGCGCTGCAGCGCCAGCAGGGCATCGCGGTCTCGGGCATCGTCATGGTGTCGCCTTTGATGGAGGCGGCGCTGATGTTCAGCGGCAACCGCTTCGCGCTCGGTGCGGCGCTGCAGTTGCCGTCGCTGGCGGCGGCCGAGCTGGAACGCCAGGGCAAGTTCACGCCCGAAGCGCAGGCCGAGGCCGAGCGGTTCGCGATGAACGAATATCTGGTGACGCTTGCCGGCGCGCCGCCCAAGGACGACCGGGCGCGCGAGTTCTACGCCAAGCTTGCCGAGGTGAGCGGGCTCCCCGAGGCGGTCGTGACCAGGTCGCGCGGCTTCATCCGCGACGCCTACGTCAAGCACCTGCGGTCCGCCGAACGCAAGATCGTCAGTCACTACGATGCGACCTATGCGGTCGCAGACCCTTATCCGGATCGGGAGACCTCGCGGGGTCCCGACCCGCTGCTCGACGGCCTGACCCGCGCCTACGGCAGCGCGTTTGCGAACTACGCGCGCGACGAGCTTGGCTACAAGTCCGACATGACCTACGTGCTGCTTGCCTCGGACATCAGCGGCAAGTGGGACTGGGAAGGCGGCGGCCGCAGCCAGGCCAGCATTTCG
>DASTZO010000329.1:0-6655 GCA_035764265.1 Sphingomicrobium sp. | reverse complement strand
AGCGACAGGAAATGCAGCCCGTGAGCGGCGACCGGGATCAGCCGGTCGCCCTCGGCGGTCGGTTTGGCGTCGCTGCCGAGCAGCCGGGGCTGCGACGGCCCGTAGATGTCGGCGTCGATCAGTCCGACCTTCTTGCCGGAGCGGGCGAGGGCGATGGCGAGGTTCGCCGCGAGCGTCGACTTGCCGACGCCTCCCTTGCCGCTGCCGATCGCGATCAGCTTGCGGCCCGGCTGGCGGGCGGTGAGCGCGACCCGGGCCTGCTTGACTCCGGGCACGTCGAGCGCGGCCGAGCGGAGATCGCGCTCGAGCGCGTCGCGGCCCTGTTCGTCGAGGCCGGTCGCATCGACGACCAGCGAGGCGATGTCGCCGACCAGCTTGCGCGACCGGATCCGGCCGGCATCGGGCAGCGCGTCGAGGCTGCTCAGCGGATCCTTGGTGTCGCCCATCGCGGCGACATAGGAACTCCGCCGACGCTTGCCACTGTTTTTCATGAGTGAGGCTTCCTATAGTGGGGCCATGAGCATCTTATCCGGGCTGGGCGCACGCGCTCGCGGCCTGTTCACCGACAACAAGGGTCCGTGGGGTCCAAAGGGCGGCAACGGCGACGAGCCGCCCCCGCCCGAGGGCGGCGGCGGGCCGTGGGGCGAGCCGCCCAGGCGCGGCCGCCGGACGACCGGTCCTCAGCCCGGCAACGTCGCCTCGCTCGAGGATTTCCTAAGGCGCAGCCGCGCCCGCTTCGGCGAAGGCGGCGGCTTCCCCGGCCGGCCCGACCGCTCGATCGTCGTCTGGGCGGTGCTCGCCCTCGTCATCCTCTGGCTGCTGTTCACGACCATGCACCGGATCGCGCCCGAGGAGCGCGGAGTCGTCACCCGCTTCGGCCGCTACAGCCATACGCTCGGCCCCGGCATCAGCCTGACGCTGCCGGCGCCGATCGACCGGGTGCGCAAGCTCGACGTCGAGAACATCCGCAACATCGACCTCGGCTCGACCGGCACCGAGACGCTGATGCTGACCGGCGACCAGAACATCGTCGACATCGCTTATTCGGTGCGCTGGAACATCCGCGACCCCGAGCTGTACCTGTTCGAGCTCGCCCAGCCCGACGAGACCATCCGCCAGGTCGGCGAGAGCGCGATGCGCGCGGTGGTCAGCCGCTACAGCCTCAACGACACCATCGGCGAGGGCCGCGGCGACATCGAGACCCGGGTCCAGGACGTGATGCAGACCGTGCTCAACAATTATCGCTCGGGGGTCCGGATCCAGGGCGTCGCGATCAAGCAGGCCGACCCGCCGCAGGCGGTCAACGACGCGTTCAAGGAAGTCTCGGCCGCGCAGCAGGAGGCGCAGTCCTACATCAACCAGGCGCGCGCCTACGCGCTCCAGCTGACCGCCAAGGCGCAGGGCGAGGCGACCGCGTTCGACAAGGTCTACGAGCAATACCGGCTGTCGCCCGACGTCACCCGGCGCCGCATGTATTACGAGACGATGGAGCGGGTGCTCGCCAACGTCGACAAGACGATCGTCGAGCCGAGCGGGGTCACTCCGTACCTGCCGCTGCCGCAGGTGCAGAAGTCGGCGCCCCGGGAGGCGGGCCAATGATGGCGCTCGTTCGCCGCCGGCCGCTGCTCACCGGCCTCGTCGGGGTCTTCCTGCTGTTCACCGTGCTCGGCAGCTTCCCGATCGTCCCCGAGACCAAGCAGGCGGTGGTCGTGCGCTTCGGCAAGCCGGTTCGGATCCTGAACCGCTTCCAGCCGGGCGAGCCGATCGGCGGGCCGGGCGCCGGCCTGTCGTGGCGAATCCCGTTCGCCGAGAACATCCAGTGGATCGACAAGCGCGTGCTCGATGTCGACATGGACCGCCAGCAGGTGCTGTCGACCGACCAGCTGCGGCTCGAGGTCGATGCGTTCGCCCGCTACCGGATCACCGATCCGCTGCGGATGTATATCCGCGCCCGGACCGAGGAGCGGGTCAGCGAGGCGCTCCGCCCGATCCTCGGCTCGGAGCTGCGCAACGAGCTCGGCAAGCGACCGTTCGCGGCGCTGCTGTCGCCCGAGCGGCAGGGGGTGATGGAGAACGTCCGCCGCGGCCTCGACCGGGTGGCGCGGCAATATGGCGCCCAGATCATCGACGTCCGGATCAAGAAGGCGGACCTGCCCGACGGCACTCCGCTGCAGTCGGCCTACGACCGGATGCGCACCGCCAGGCTCCAGGAAGCGCGCTCGATCCGCGCCCAGGGCGCCAAGCAGGCGCAGATCATCCGCGCCGAGGCCGACGCCGAGGCCGCCAAGACCTACGCGGCGAGCTTCGGCAAGGATCCCGGCTTCTACGATTTCTACCGCGCGATGCAGTCCTACCAGACTACCTTCATCGGCGACGGTGCCGAGCGGCCATCGCCGACGACCATCATCCTGTCGCCGCAGAACGACTATTTGAAGGAATTCACCGGCCGCGCGCGCTGACAAACGTTCGTTCAATGCGGATTAAGGCCCGTTCGGATTAGGGCACGACGACGCATTGCATTGCTTCCGCAGACCAAGTCATGGAGTATCGATGAGTTCGAAGGAGTCCGGAAAAGTGCGCTATGCCTATGGGGTCGCGATGGCCCTGCTGCTGGGTGGAACCGCTTTCTCGATCGCGAGCGGCCCGGTCGGCGCGCAGGTCGCCCAGAACGCTCCGACGGCGATGGCGCCGCGCCCCGGCGCGCCCTTGTCATTCGCCGAGCTCGCCGCGCGGCTGCAGCCGGCGGTGGTCAACATCTCCACCAAGCAGCGCGTCCCGGTCCGAACCCAGACCGACCCGTTCGAAGAATTCTTCCGGCGCTTCGGAGCGCCCGGCGCGCAGCCGCCCGGGGGAGTGACTCCGCGCACCCGCGAGACCGGCTCGCTCGGCTCGGGCTTCATCATTTCGCCCGACGGCTATGTCGTCACCAACAACCATCTGATCACCGGCGCCACCGGCACCGGTACGGTCGACACCGTCACCGTCACACTGACCAACCGCAAGGAATATACCGCCCGGATCGTCGGCCGCGACGCGACCTCCGACCTCGCTTTGCTCAAGATCGACGGGTCCAACCTGCCTTATGTGAACTGGGGCGACAGCACCCGCAGCCGGGTCGGCGACTGGGTGATCGCGATCGGCAACCCCTACGGGCTCGGCGGGACGGTGACCGCGGGGATCATCTCGGCGCTGCACCGCGGCATCACGGGCGTCGGCGCCTACGACCGCTACATCCAGACCGACGCGTCGATCAACATGGGCAATTCGGGCGGCCCGATGTTCGATTTGAACGGCAACGTCATAGGCATCAACTCGGCGCTGATCTCGCCGACCGGGGCGTCGGTCGGGATCGGCCTCGCCATCCCTGCCGAGCTTGCCAAGCCGGTGATCGATTCGCTTCGCCGCGGCCAGCGTCCGCAGCGCGGCTACCTCGGCATCAGCCTGCAGCCGCTCGACGAGAATATCGCCCCGACGCTCGGCCTTCCCAAGGACAGCGGCGAGATTGTCCGCTGGGTCCAGCCGGGCGAGGCCGCGGCGCGGGCCGGGATCCAGGCCGGCGACGTCGTCGTCCGGGTCAACGGCCAGCCGGTCACCCCCGACCAGACCGCATCCTATCTGATCGCCAACACCCAGGTCGGCGCGCGCATCCCGATCGACATCATTCGCGAGGGCCGCCAGATGCGGATCCAGGCGACGGTCGGCCAGCGGCCGACCGAGGAGCAATTGGCGGCACTGGCCGGCGGCGGCGAAGGCGAGGCCGCGATCATCGGCGGCGGGCCGTCGGTGGCCCCGCGCCAGGTGCTCGGGCTGTCGCTGCAGCCGCTGACTCCGGAGCTTGCGCGAGGCGCGAGGCTGCCGCCGACCGCTCGCGGAGTGATCGTCGTCGCGGTGGACCCCGCCAGCGACGCCGCCGAGGAAGGCCTCCAGCGCGGCGACCTCATCATGTCGGTCAACCGCCAGCCGGTGACTACTCCGGCGCAAGTCACGGCCGCCGTCGAGGCCGCGCGCCGGGCCGGCCGCACCAGCGTGCTGCTGCTGGTCAAGCGCGGACCGGGCCCCGAGGCCTTCGTCGGGATCGAGCTCGGAGCCCGCTAGGCTCGTCCTTCGGCCCGGCCGGCTGCCGCGCCTACTTGCGCTTACCCTCCGCGTCGGCAAAGGGACGCGCGGAGGAGAGAGCCCGGCTTGAGCGATTCCGCGATCTTCATCGGCAGCGGCGCCGGGGGCACTGATCCGCAGCAGCTGGAACTGTCCCGCGCCAACCGCCACGGCCTGATCGCCGGCGCCACCGGCACCGGCAAGACGGTGACCCTTCAGGGCCTGATCGAAGGCTTTTGCGCGGCCGGGGTCCCGACCTTCGTCGCCGACGTCAAGGGCGATCTCGCCGGCCTCGCGATGCCGGGCTCCGCGACCGGCAAGGCCCACGAGATCTTCAGCGCCCGGGCCGCCGAGATCGGCTTTGCCGACTGGCGCTACGATGCCTGCCCGGTGCAGCTGTGGGACCTATTCGGCGAGCAGGGCCACCCGATCCGCACCACGGTCAGCGAAATGGGGCCGCTGCTGCTCGCCCGGCTGATGAATTTGAACGAGGTCCAGGAGGGCGTCCTCACCATCGCCTTCCACGTCGCCGACAAGGACGGCCTGCTGCTCCTCGACCTCGACGACCTGCAGACCATGCTGGTCGACGTCGGCGAGCGCGCCGAGGAGCTGACCCTGACCTACGGCAACGTGTCCAAGCCCTCGGTCGGCGCGATCCAGCGCTCGCTGCTGCAGCTCCGAAGCCAAAGCGGCGACCGTTTCTTCGGCGAGCCGGCGGTCGAGCTCGAGGATTTCCTCAGGCTCGACGAGAATGGCCGCGGGGTCGTCAACATCCTCGCCGCCGACCGGCTGATGGCGTCCCCGAGGCTCTACTCGACCTTCCTTCTGTGGCTGCTGTCCGAGCTGTTCGAGCAGCTTCCCGAGATCGGCGACCAGCCCAAGCCCAAACTGTGCTTCTTCTTCGACGAAGCCCATTTGCTGTTCGACGACGCCCCGCCGGCCCTGCTCGAGAAGGTCGAGCAGGTGGTCCGGCTGATCCGTTCGAAGGGCGTCGGCGTCTATTTCATCACCCAGAACCCGATCGACATCCCCGACCAGATCGCCGGCCAGCTCGGCAACCGCGTCCAGCACGCGCTGCGCGCCTTCACTCCCCGCGACCAGGCGGCGGTGAAATCCGCCGCGGAGACCTTCAGGCAGAACCCGGAGATCGACGTCGCGACCGCAATCACCGAGCTCAAGGTCGGCGAGGCTCTGGTGTCGCTGCTCCAGCCGGACGGAGCGCCGTCGCCGGTCCAGCGGACGCTGGTCAAGCCGCCGGCCTCGCGAGTCGGGCCGCTGACGCCCGAGGAGCGCAAGGTGCTGATCGCCACCGACGAAATCGGCGCGCGCTACGATGTGCCGGTCGACCGCGAGTCGGCCCAGGAGATGCTCGCCTCCAAAGCGACCGAGGCCGCTGCCGCCGCGGCCGCCGCCAAGGCCGAGACCGACGCCGAGCGCGCCGCGGCGGACAAGGCCAAGGCGGATGCCGTCGCGGCCCGCGACGCGCTGAAGCTGCAGCGCGAGCGCGAACGGCTCGAGGCGCAGCGCCGGCGCGAGGAGCAACGCGCCGCCGACCGCGCCGCGCGCGAGGCCGCCCGGCCGACGATGACCGACAAGATGATGCAGTCGGCCGGGCGCGCGGTGGCCAGCTCGGTCGGACGGCAGATCGGCAACCAGCTGCTGCGCGGGATCCTCGGAGGGCTGCTGCGTGGTCGATGAACCGGCCGACAAGGGCGCCGAGGGGACCCGCGAGCTGATCGGGGCGGTCGAGCGCCAGTGGCGCGACGCGCTGTGCGCCAAGGACATGGACCTGCTGCGCTCGCTGATCCACCCGCGCTTCGTCCTCATCGGCACCCGCTCGAGCGGGCCGTTCACGATGAACCGCGACGAATGGCTCGACGCGATCCAGCGGCGCGAGGTCATCAGCATCGAGATGGAGATCGAGGACGCGCTGGTCCTCGACCAGGTGATGGTCGGCACCGTCCAGGCGAAATGGTGCGTCCGCTATCTCGGCCGCGAGGTCGAGGATCGCGTGCTCCTGACCGACGTCTGGGTGTTCGACGCGGGCCACTGGCGGGTCGTTCGGCGCCATTCGAGTCCCGACCCGGGCTCGCACCGGATCAAGTCCTGACTTTCGGGAGGGGAACGGCAATGCTGAAGACCAGCGAAGCGGCGGCGGGCGGCCCTCTCAAGGAGCTGACGATCCGGGGCATTATCCTCGGGGCCATCCTCACCGTCGTGTTCACCGCCGCCAACGTCTACCTCGGGCTTCGCGCCGGAATCACCTTCGCCACCTCGATCCCGGCCGCGGTGATCTCGATGGCGGTCCTGAAGGCGTTCCGCGACTCGACCATCCAGGAAAACAACATCGTCCAGACGATCGCCTCCTCGGCCGGGACCTTGTCGGCGATCGTGTTCGTCCTTCCCGGCCTGGTGATGGTCGGCTGGTGGACCGGCTTTCCCTACTGGCTGTCGGTCGCCGTGATCGGCATCGGCGGCATCCTCGGCGTCATGTATTCGGTCCCGCTCAGGCGGGCGATGGTGACCGGCTCCGATCTTCCCTACCCGGAAGGCGTTGCAG
>DASTZO010000328.1:0-3257 GCA_035764265.1 Sphingomicrobium sp. | reverse complement strand
GAGCAGCCGCTCGGCGAGCGCTTCGGCCTCTGCGGGGCTCGAATCGCCGAGCAGGATGGCGAACTCGTCGCCGCCGATCCGGGCGCAGCACGCCGCCGCCGGCGCGGCGTCGCGGATCGAGTCGGCCGCGGCCTTGAGCAGCTGGTCGCCGACCAAATGGCCATGAAGGTCGTTGACCCGCTTGAAATGGTCGAGGTCGAGCAGCAGCAGCACCCCCGGGGTGCGCGTCTCGAGCAGGTCGGCGAGCGAGCGCAGCAGCTCGCGCCGGTTGGCCAGCCCGGTGGTGTGGTCGGTGTTGGCGTTGCGGTGGGCCGCGCGCTCGGCCCGCTCATAGGCGTCGAGCGCCACCTTGAGGTCCTTGGATCGCCGCCAGCCGAACAGGATGATGGCGATGTTGAGCAGGAACGCCAGGCGCAAACTGCCCCCCGACGCGTTCGGCAACTCGATGCCGGCGAGCGCGAACGGCAGGATCTGGCTGCCCAGCCCGACGAACAGCAGGATCGCCGCCATCGTCGCGCAGGTCGTGATGAGGTGGCTTCCGGCAAGCCGGACCGCCTTGCTTCTTGACCGTTGCACTGATCTTCCGTCGCGCTGGTCGTCCACCCCCCCTCTTCGCGCAAAGATGTGAAAATACCCCTACCGAGGCGGCGAATTCCCGGGCGCCCGGCCTATCGCGCCCATTCCTCCATCGCCGAGCGATAGCGCTCGCGCGCCTCGTCGAGCGCCGCCTCGAGCTTGTCGCGCTCGGCCCGCCGCGTGCGCTCGAGCTCGCGCCGCCGCTTGTCGATCGCCTCGGCCTGCGCCTTCAATTGCGCCAGCGCCGCGCGGTGCCGGGCCTCGGCCCGCCCGATTGCCGCCTCGGCCCGGTCCACCGCCGCCGGGCTCGGCCGCCGCCCTCTCCCGCCTTCCTTCTTCGCTCCTCTCCCTTCCCCCGTCTTCGTCATCCCGGACGAGATTCGGGATCCCGCTTCTGTCTTTTTTGCCTTGCCGGCCCCCAGGGCCGCGACCTGCTCGTCCGCGCTGCCGCGCGACTTGCGCACCACCTCGCCGGGCCGCTCCAGCGCCTCTTTCGTCAGCTCGGGATCGGTGACCAGCTCCGCCACCCCGGCGGCGAACAAATCGGTCCCCGCCCCCCAGGCCGCCAGCGCCGCCTTCCGGCTCGGCGCCGCGACATAAGCGTCGTCGAACCCGACCGGCGTCCGGAACACCTTGAGCTTCTGCTTGCGGCCGGGTGAGGTTTTTTGCGGCTTTCCTTTGGCCATTCCCGCTCAACGACTCATTGCGAAGCACGGGTTCACCCCGCGCCGGAGCAATTCAATCGGCATCGGCGCGACCTGGTTTTCGAGCCAAAGCCGATCAGATCGCCCCCTCGAACGGCAGGAGGTCGACCGGCCCCTCGAAGGCGATGAACAGGATGCACGGCTCGCTCGAGCGGCACTGGGCGCGGTGCGGCAGCTTCGCCGGGCCGTAGGCGTAATGCCCGGGGCGAAGGGTGAGCGCGTCGGCGCCCTGGTATTTCGCTTCCAGCTCGCCGCCGACCAGGATCATCCGCTCGGCCGAGCTGTGCGAATGAGGCGGTATCGCCGAGCCGCCGGGCACTCGGAGGAAAATGTCCGCGTTGGGCTTGGCCGGGTCGCCATGCAGCACCGCGATCCCGCAGCCCTCGGGCATCCCTTCCGGGCACGGCCCCCATTGCAGCCCCGGGTCCGCCGCCGCCTTCGCCAGCGGAACCTTCGACGCGTCGGCAGACGGAGCGGCGGCCGCGGCCGGGTTGGCGGCATTGGTGGCGGGCTCGGCCGGCTGCGCGCTCTCGCGCACCTCGCACCCAGCGACCAAGCAAGCCATCGCCGCCATCGCCGCCATCTTCGAGATTCCCTGAGTCATCACTTCCTCTCCCTGTTTAGTACCCCATCAGCGCCAGCACCTCCCGCCGGCTCCGCTCGTCGCTGCGGAAAATCCCCATCATCCGGCTGGTGGTCATCATCACGCCCGGCGTGTTGACGCCGCGCGCGCTCATGCACGCGTGGCTGGCCTCGATGACCACCGCGACTCCCTTGGGCTGAAGGTGCTCGCAGATGCAGTCGGCGACCTCGGCGGTCAGCCGCTCCTGGACCTGCAGCCGCCGCGCATAGCCGTGCAGCACCCGGGCGAGCTTGCTGATCCCGACCACCTTGTCGCGCGGCAGATAGGCGATCGACGCCTTGCCGATGATCGGCGCCAGATGGTGCTCGCAGTGCGACTGGAACGGAATGTCCTTCAACAGCACGATCTCGTCGTAGCCGCCGACCTCGTCGAAGGTGCGCGCCAGGTGCACCGCCGGGTCCTCCTCGTAGCCGCGGGCATATTCGCGCCACGCGCGCGCGACCCGCTGCGGAGTGTCGAGCAGGCCCTCGCGGTCGGGGTCGTCGCCGGCCCAGCGGATCAGGGTGCGGACCGCCTCGGCGACGTCCTCGGGCACTTCGACCGCAGGCGGCGATTGCACCAAATCGCCGTCCTCGGGCTCGCAGCCCGGTCCCGGGCCAGTCGAACGGGTCATGATCCAAGCTCCCTTGCGATGTCGTCGGCCACCGCCGCCGCTTGCTCCCTTATGTCCGGAACCGCGACGATTTCCCAGTAACAGCCCTTGGTCAGCGGCCCCAGCGCCCACAGCCGGTCGGCTCCCGCGGCGCGCGAGCGCTCATCGACCTCGAGCGCGATCCCGAGATGGTCGGGGCGCACCCAGCCGTCGTCGAGCAGCAGGCGCAGCAGCGGGTCGCGGGTGCGGCCGATCGAGCCGAGCGGCCCGGTGCAGTTGAACACGTAAGCGAAGCGCCGCGTCTCGCTGCCGGGCGTGCCGCGCCGGCGGATCTCCACCTCGAGCCCGCCGTCGGCCGGGCGGACCGCGGCGATCCGGCCGGCGACGATCTCCAGCCTGCCGTCGGCGACCAGGGCGACGATCCGGCTCGCCACCTCGGGTGCGATGCGGTGCCGGTGGACGTCCCACCACGGCCGCGCGTGCCTGAGGAAGCGGCGCTGCTGCTCGGCGCCGAGCCCCTGCCACAGCTGATGGCTATGCGGCCGGAGCGCGTCGACCGCGGCGCGCCAGCCGACCTCGCCGCTGCGCCGCCGCAGCCAGCGCCACAGGGCCAGCAGCCCGCCGCCCGGCAGGTCGTGCTGCTCGACCGGAGCGGCGGCGAACTCGGCGTGGGCCCGCGGGATCTGGCCGCGCCTCGACAGGGCGACGATCCGGCCCCCGTGGCTGGCGAGGCCGGCGGCGT
>DASTZO010000327.1:0-3900 GCA_035764265.1 Sphingomicrobium sp. | reverse complement strand
CATCATCGCCCACCGGCGCTCGACCGTCGAGCATTGCGACCTGGTCGCCCGGCTCGACAACGGCCGGATCGCCGAGCTCGGCACGTTTGCCGAAGTGTTCGGCCAGCCCGAGAGCCGGACCGGGACCGACTAAGCGGCGGCGGACAGCGGCTGGCGCTGCTCGCGCAGCCACGACTGGAACATCAGCACCGCCCACAATGCCGGGGTCGAATCGCGGCGGCCGCCGAGGTGCTCCTTCCAGCGGCGCTGGACGATCGCCGGGTCGAACCAGCCCTCCCCGGCCATCCGCGACGGGTCGAGCAAATCCTCGGCCCACGGCCGCAGCGAGCCCTTGATCCATTCGCCGACCGGGATCGCGAAGCCCGCCTTGGGGCGCTCGAACAGTTCGCGCGGCACCTCGCGGTAGAGCAGCTCGCGAAGGATGTGCTTGCCGCTTCCTCCGCGCACTTTCAGTTCCAGCGGGATGCGCGCGGCGAGCTCGGCAACGCGATGGTCGAGATAGGGCACGCGGGTCTCGAGGCTGACCGCCATCGACGCCCGGTCGACCTTGCACAAAATGTCGTCGGGCAGGTACGAAACCGCGTCGCAATACATCATCCGCAGCGTGTCCGGGGCCTGGTCGGCGATGTCCATGTCCCATCCGGGCCCGGCGCCGTCGCCGCCCCGGACCGGCGAATCCTCGAAGCTCCATTCGTCGAGGAAGCTTGAGTACAGCTCGTCGAAATTGCGCACCGAGCCCGCGACCCGGAGCCCTTTCTGGATCTTGCCGCCGAGGTGCGGCCGGCGGCGGCCCGACAGCAAGCCGACCGCTCCGTTCCAGAATTGCGACGGAAGCCGGCTCAATGGCGAGCCGATCGCCGAGCGCAGCGGCCTGGGCAGCCAGCGCAGCTGCTGCCACAGCTGCGGGGCGGCGAAATGGCGGTTGTAGCCGGCGAACAATTCGTCGCCGCCGTCGCCGGTCAGCGCCACGGTCACCTGTTCGCGCGCGAATCGGCTGACGAGGAAGGTCGGGATCTGCGAGGAATCGGCGAACGGCTCGTCGTACATCGCTGGCAGCAGTGGGATGACGTCGCGGGCTTCCTTGACCGTGACGTAGCGCTCGGAGTGGACGGTGCCGAGGTGCGCGGCGACCTTCTTGGCGTCCTCGGCCTCGTTGAACCCCGCTTCCTCGAAGCCGATGGTGAAGGTGCGGACCGGCACCGAGGAGTATTTCTGGTAGAGCGCGACGATGGCCGAGCTGTCGATCCCGCCCGACAGGAAGGCGCCGACCGGGACGTCGGCGACCGACTGGCCCCGGATCGCCGTCGCGAGCACCTGCTCGAGCCGGTCGAGCGCTTCGCCTTCATCGCCGATCGGCTGCTCGAGCCCGCGGCGCATGACGTCGCGGTACGACCAGTAGCGGCGGATCCGGATTGCGCCGGCCGGCCCGTCGACCTGCGGCGGGGCGTCGAGCGGGGTCTTCGCCGCTTCGGGCGTGACGGTGAGCACGCAGCCGGGCTCGAGCTTGAACAGCCGCCGGTAGATCGACAGCGGCGCCGGGATGTAGGTGCGCGCGGCGAACAGCTTGAGCGCCCGCCGGTCGATGGAGCCGTCGAAGCGCGGGTGCGCCCGGATGGCCTTCAATTCGGACGCGAACAAGAAGTCCCTGCCCGCCCAGCCGTAGTAGAGCGGCTTCTCGCCGAAGCGGTCGCGGACCAGATGGAGCTGGCGCTCCTGGCGGTCCCACAGGGCGAAGGCGAACATGCCGACGATCCGGGGCAGCGTTTCGGCCAGCCCCCAGGCGGACACGCACTCGAGCAGGGTCTCGGTGTCCGAATGGCCGCGCCAGCCGCCGGGCGGGGCGGCGCCCGCCGCCTCGAGCTCGGCGCGAAGCTCGGCATGATTGTAGATTTCGGCATTGTAGGTGATCACGTAGCGGCCGTCCGCGGACGTCATCGGCTGGTGCCCGGCCGGCGACAGGTCGAGGATCGCGAGGCGCCGGTGGCCGAAGCCGACGCCGGCTTCGGCATCGATCCACACGCCCTCGTCGTCCGGACCGCGGTGCGTGATCGGGTCGATCAGCCGCCGGACGTCGCGCTCCTCGAGACGCGATGAGGCAATGATTCCGGCGATCCCGCACATATTCCGGCTTACCCTCTCAGGGGGACCCCGTTCACAACGAGGCGGCCCCGGACCTTGGTTCCATACATGTCGACCTTACCCCAAATCGTGCTCGAGCCGAGATAGGTGCCCTTGGGATAAGCGATCTGCGGCGATTTCTGCCGCATCCGGCAGTCGGAATAGATCGCGTGCCAGCTCCACGGCAACACCAGCCTGTGGGTGAGCTCGAAGATGCATTTGCTGAACAGCACGTTCTCGCCGCCGGCGCCGAGGTCGGCGACCGCGTTGGCGCCGCCCGAAGCCCATAATTTGCCGGTCGGCGACAGCTTCGGGTCGTCATAGAAGCGGCACGAGTGGAACTGCGCCGCCCGGGACTGGTCGGGGTCGCCGTGGCATTGCACGATCTGGCCGACGAAGGTGCAGTTGGTGAACCGCATGCGCGGCTTCCTCGGCCACGCCGCCCAGCTGCTCGACCCGACGAAGCGGCACTGCTCGGCGACCACCCCCTCCGAATCGCCGCTGTCGGCGAGCAGCCCGGCGCCGCCGTTGTTGACGAACTCGCAGTTCACGAAGCGGAAGTCGCGGTTGATCTTGTCGCCCTCGGCCTCGATGTCGACGCCCGCGGCCGGCGCGCTCTGGATGCCGGCCTGGCCCGTGTGGTTGAACTTGCAGTCGCTAAACACATAGCCGCGCCCGCCGACGATGCTGCAGCCCTGGCGGCCGTTATATTCGGAGCGCAGCGCGGTGACCTGCCGGACGGCGCCCGGAACCGGCCGGGCGATCCCGTCGATGATCAGGCCGTCCTGGCCGTGGTGGTGCGTGTGGACATTGGCGATCGTCTCCGAACCCGAATTGTTGAACAGCCCGAGCCCGGTCGCGGGGATCTGGCGGCCGTGGTCGCCATATTCGCCGCCGATGCGCAGGCCGGCCAGGCCGCCGTCGAGCTCGATGTCCGACAGAGCGATCGGGCCGCGGCACGATTCGATCTTGATCATGTATTGGTAGGGCGTCGCGAGCTCGCCGGGCGTGTAGAAGGGCAGCCTGTGCCGGGTCGGCCGGCCCGCCCGGTCGAAGGTCCCGTAGCGCAGGCCGGGCGCGCATTTGAGCACCGCCCCGTTGCCGCGGATGACCAAAGGCCGGGTGCAGCCCTTGAAATGCAGGATGTCGTGCGGCTGGAACGCGTAGAGGTGGGCGAGCGGGCCGGAGTTCGACTGGAGCCCGACCCGATAGGTCTTGCCGGCGCCGAACGCGATTTCCCCGCCGCCGTTCGAGTTCACCGCCGAAGCCAGCCGGGCGAGCGCCAATGTGTCGTTGGTGACCCCGTCGCCGCGGGCGCCGAACATTTCGGGCGTCAGGGCCGCGGCCCGGGCGGCGGCCGCCCGGACTCGCCCGGGAATCAGCGCGAGCGAGGCTGCGGCTGCCGAGCGCTCGAGGATCTGGCGGCGGGAGAGTGCCATCGCCGCGCCCTTTGGCACATTTGGCCGTCCCGCCACCAGAAGGCGGAGGCTTGCGGTGCCTTGGCCGCGCTGGTCTAAGCTCGGCCGCGATGAGCGTCGCCCGTCACACCGCTTATAATTTCATCGGCGCGGTCATCCCGCTCGCGGTGTCGCTGGTCACCGTGCCGCTATACCTCCAGGTCATCGGGCTCGACCGCTACGGGGTGCTCGCCATCTGCTGGCTGCTGGTCGGCTATTTCATGCTGTTCGATTTCGGGCTCGGGCGAGCGACCGCCCAGAAGATCGCGACCCTGGCCCATTCGCCGGCGGCCGAGCGGAACCGGATCTTCTGGACCGGGGCGGC
>DASTZO010000326.1:0-2009 GCA_035764265.1 Sphingomicrobium sp. | reverse complement strand
GTCGTACCGGCTGGCACCGATATCGCGGGCAGGCCGGCCATCGTAAACGCGTATGTCATCAGCATCGCGTCGAGGGCATTGGCGACCGGCTCGCCGTCGATCTCGGGCGGGTACATCTGATCCAGCATGTAGGCGGCGGTCGGCGTGGTCGGCGTGACCAGCAGATCGTACTGGCGGAAGAACGCCGCCATCCGCTCCAGGTAGCGCGCATGGTCGATGCCGGCCTGCGCGATCTGGAGGCCGGTCAGCTCGCGTGGCCGCTTCAGGAACTCGCGCAGGAGCGGATTGTCCACCTCGTCGGCGCGGTCCAGCAGCTCAGGCAAGCCGGTCGCCGCCCCGAGCGCCCGGTAGGTCGCGATCATCGGGCCGATCTCGCCGATCTCCGGCTGAGCCGCGTCCACCGAACAGCCCGCCGCTTCAAATCGACGGCACGCTGCCTCGACGATGCGCGCCACCTCCGGATCGACCCGGCCCACGCCGAGGTCCGGGCTCCAGGCCACGCGGAACCCGCGGACACCGCCATCAGCCGCGTACTCGAAGACAGAGCCCGGCTCGTCCAGGGAGATCGGCACGCGGTCGTCCGGCCCGGCCGTCGCCGCCAGCAGCAGCGCCGTATCGCGCACGGTGCGCGCCATCGGGCCGACCACCAGGAACGACTCGGAGGTCCAACTCGACGGGTACATCGGGATGCGCCCCGGCGACGTGCGGAATCCGACGACCCCGCAGACGCTCGCCGGAATCCGCAACGATCCGCCCAGGTCGCCACCCGTGGCGAGGGGCGTCAGGCCGCACGCCAGCGCCACCGCCGAGCCACCGGACGATCCGCCGGCCGAGCGCTCCAGGTTCCAGGGATTGCGCGTGGCACCGAACAGGACGTTGACGGTGTTCGGGCCAGCCGCGAGCTCCGGCGTGTTGGTCTTGCCGATGACGACGGCGCCGGCCTGCTTCAGCCGCGCGATGTCGAGCGAGTCCTCGGTGGGCACGTAGTCGGCGTACAGCCGCGAGCCGAATGTGGTGCGGATGCCGGCCGTCAGACTCATGTCCTTGATCGCGACCGGCACGCCGTGGAGCGGCCCGAGCGCGTCGCCGCGCACGACGGCTGCTTCGGCCGCGCGGGCGGCGGCCCGGGCCTGCTCGGCGGCCACCGTGCAGTAGGCGTTGACGACCGGATTGACCCGCTCGATGCGGGCTAGCGCCTGCTCGACGACCTCGACCGGCGAGACCTCGCGTTGACAGATCCGGCGGCGCAGCTCGGTCGCGGGCATGAAAGCGAGATCACGGTCGTCCACGGACATCCTCAACGCGCAGTGCTGTCGGGAGGGTAGCACGCCGGCGAGCTTGCCGATGGCACCCCGCTCCCGGACACCGGGAGATGATGTCGGCCCTGCGGGCCGCGACTATCGTGCTTCGCACGACATCGAAGCCGATATTCGCGCCGCGCAGCGGGATGGGGGTAAGGGGCGATTGCCGTCGAAGTTTAGCGGCAGCTCTCCGAGGGCAGCGGACGCGGCTCCTGCCAGTTCTTGTTGTCCGGGCCGCCGTAGAGCCAGGGCGCCGGGTCCATCTTGATCTCAACCTTGTCGTCGCCGTCGCCATTGCTGGCGACCACGAACAACTCCAGCCACCGGCTCTCGTCGCCTGTGCGGGCGTACGACACGTCAACGCCGTTGAAGTCCCAGACGGGATAGCTGAGGTCGCCTTCGGTTGCCATCCGCTTGATGCCGGTCGCCAGCCGGACCGGATCCTTCTCGCGCTTTGGCTCACCCCGCACCCGCGCCGGTGCCGGAGACGGCGAGGCGGTCGTCGCTTGCGCCGGTCCTGTCGGGGAGGGGACCGCCACGGCCGGCGCCGGGGATTGCCTGCCCTCCTCGTAGTGGCGCCAGGCGTACAGCTCGACCTTGTCCGGGTCGTAGCGGCACGGCGCCGAGGTGTTGCCGCCCGGCATCAGCAACTGCGCCGTGACATTCGCCTTCGTCGCTTCCTCGATCGGCGCGCTGCCGAGTGGCCAG
>DASTZO010000325.1:0-10592 GCA_035764265.1 Sphingomicrobium sp. | reverse complement strand
CGGCCCGAGGTGCAGGTGCGCTTCTTCGAGCTGACCGGCGACTTGCCGCCGAGGCGCAGCGCGTGGGCCGCGCCGCTGCTCGCCAGGGACCCTTATGCGAAGGCGTTCGAGGAGCAGCTCGAGCGCACCGAGGCGCCGCCCGCGGTCCCCGAATGGGAGCGCATCGGCCAGCAGATGCGGATAGTCTCGGAGCGCGCGGTCGCCGGGCAGATCACTCCGGCGCAATTCCGGGCGACGCTCGACGCCGACACCGGCGAAATGCTCGAAAAGCGCCGCTGGAAGCTCGCCCGGGAAGCCGCCCGATGAGCCGCTACTCGGCCGCCGGCTGGGCGTTCGCGGGCCCGGCGCTCGTGATGCTGAGCCTGTTCTTCTTCATCCCGGTGCTGCTCGCCTTCGTCCTCAGCTTGACCGACTTCGACCTTTACGCGCTGGCCGACATCCAGGACCTGCGGTTCATCGGCCTGGGCAATTACGGCGAGCTGCTGCAGACGCCCTTGTTCTGGAAGGCGCTCGGCAACACCTTCTATTTCGTCATCGTCGGAGTGCCGCTGTCGATCGCCTTGTCGCTCGCCGCGGCGATGCTCCTGAACGGGGTCGCCTCGGCCCTGGTCGGCTTGTTCCGAACCGCCTTGTTTGCTCCGGTGGTCACCACCCTGGTCGCGGTCGCGGTGATCTGGCGCTATCTGCTCCACACCCGCTACGGGATGATCAACTACGGGCTCGAGCGACTGGGGATCGACCCGGTCGACTGGCTCGGCGACCCGAACTGGGCGATGCCGGCGATCATCTTCTTCGCGGTGTGGAAGAACTTCGGCTACAACATGGTGATCCTGCTGGCCGGGCTGCAGACGATCCCCAACGACCTCTACGAAGCGGCGCGGATCGACGGCGCCAACGCCTGGCAGCGCTTCCTCCACGTCACCCTCCCGGGCCTCGGGCCGATGCTCCTTTTGGTCTCGATCCTGACCATGGCCGGTTATTTCCAGCTGTTCGCCGAGCCCTATGTGATGACCCAGGGCGGGCCGGTCGAAAGCACCGTCAGCGTCCTCTATTTCATGTACGAGCAGGGCTTCAAATGGTGGAACCTCGGCTTCGCGTCCGCGGTCGCCTTCATCCTGTTCGTGATCATGTTCGTCATCACCGCGATCCAGTACCGGCTCGCCAAGGCGCGGGGAGTCGCCTGATGCGCAGCCCGCCATCGGCCCGGGTGGCCCGGATCGTGCTGCTGGTCATCCTTGCAGGCTTCGCCTTGTTCCCGTTGCTGTGGATGCTGTCGGTGTCGCTGATGGCTCCGGGCGAAGCGAGCCAGTTCCCGCCGCCGCTGCTCCCCGACGCGCCGGGGCTGAGCGCCTACCGGGCCTTGTTCGCGACCACCGGGATCGGCATCTATTTCATCAACAGCCTGATCGTCGCGACGTTGGGCACCCTGCTGTCGCTCGCGTTCAACGCGACCGCCGGCTACGCGTTCGCCAAGTTGAAGTTCCGCGGCCGCGACCGGATCTTCCAGCTGCTGCTCGCCGCTCTGGTGATCCCGGCGCAGGTGACGATGCTGCCCTTGTTCCTGATGCTCAAGGAGATCGGCCTCATCAACAGCTTCGCGGGCGTGCTGGTGCCGGTGACGGCCAGCATCTTCGGCATTTTCCTGGTTCGGCAATACGCGCTGTCGATCCCCGACGAGCTGCTCGAGGCGGCGCGCATCGACGGCGCCAGCGAGGGCCGCATCTTCCTCCAGATCGTGGTCCCGGCGCTGACCCCGATCCTGGTCACGCTGGCGCTGTTCACCTTCCTCGGCGTGTGGAACGACTTCATGTGGCCGCTGATCGTTCTCACCGACCAGGACAAGTACACGCTGCCGGTGGCGCTCGCGGCGCTGTCGCGCGAGCATGTCCAGGACAATGAGCTGATGATGGCGGGGGCGGTGCTGACCATCCTGCCGGTGCTGCTGCTGTTCCTGGTCCTTCAGCGCTATTACATGCAGGGCCTGCTGGCCGGGAGCGTCAAGGGGTGAGGCGGCTCGCGGCATTGCCGGCGCTCGCCCTGCTGTGCGCGGCGACCGCGCCAGTTTTCATCGACCCGATGGACGACGCATCGAACTGGCCGGCGAAGGCGTCCGACAGCGTCGCGGTGTCCGGCGCCGCGGTGCCCGGCGCGATCGGCCGCGCGGTCGAGCTGCGCTACGACTTCGGCCGGGTGTCGGGCTACGCGTTCATGCGCCGCCCGGTGGCGCTCGAATTGCCGCGCAATTACGAGGTCCGGTTCCGGATCAGGGGCAGCGGCGGCCGCAACGACCTGCAGATGAAGCTGACCCACGGCGACAATGTGTGGTGGAAGGTGTGGCGCAACTACCGGCCGACTGACGGGTGGCGGGAGGTCGTCGTGCCCGCCGGCGAGATCGGCTTCGCCTGGGGGCCGATCGAGGACAAGACGCTGCGCCGCGCCGACGGGATCGAGTTCGTCGTCGCCCGCAATCGCGACGGCGGCGCCGGGCATATCGCGATCGACGACCTGCGCATCGTCCCGCTCGCCGGAGCCCCGGCCGTGGCCCGGCCGCCGGAAGAATCGGCCAACGACCGCCTCGCCGGCCAAGCCAAGGCGAGCCCGCGCGGCGCCTTCCCGCGCGCCTTCCTCGGCGAGCAGCCTTACTGGACTCTGGCGGCTAGCGACGGCGGCAAGGTCGCCGCGCTGATCAGCGAGGACGCCGCGATCGAGCCCGCCAAGGGCAGCTATTCGATCGAGCCGGTCATCATCGACGGCGGCAAGCGGATCGACTGGGCGGCCGTCCGGCCAAGCCACTCGCTCGCCGACGGTAAATTGCCGATCCCGTCGGTGACCTGGACCGCTCCGGGCCTTCGCCTCGACACGACCCTGCTCGCCGACAGCGCCGGCCGGGCGGCGCTCGCCCGCTATGCGCTGACCAACACCGGCGGCGCTCGCCGAACCGTCGAACTGCGGCTCGGGATCCGGCCGTGGCAGGTCAACCCGCCGGCGCAATTCCTCGCCCAGCAGGGCGGCGCGAGCCCGATCGCGCGGATCGTGCGCGACGGCGCCCGCCTGGCGATCACCCAGCCGCAGACCGAAGGCGACCCGCCGCTCACCCGCACCCTGATCGCCAGCCGGCCGCCGGACTCGGCGGCGATCGGCGCGCTTGCCGGCAAGGACATGGCGACCGCCGACCTCGTCTATCGCCTCGACCTGGCGCCGGGGGCCGGCGATGAGATCGTCCTGACGATGCCGGGCGCCGGCGGTGCGGCGCCGTCGTGGGACGAATCGCTGGCCGCCACCCGGGCGCATTGGCGCGAGGTGCTCGGGCGGGTGGAGCTGCGCGTCCCGCCGGCCAAGCGGCCGGTCGCCGACACGCTCGCGACGGCTTTTGCGCAGATCCTCACCAGCCGCGACGGGCCGATGCTCAAGCCCGGCACCCGCAGCTACGACCGCGCCTGGATCCGCGACGGCGCGATGATGTCCGAAGCGCTGCTTCGGATGGGCCGGGCCGACGTCGCGCGGGCGTTCGCCGACTGGTACCGGCCCAACCTGTTCGACAGCGGCAAGGTCCCGTGCTGCGTCGATTTCCGCGGCGCCGACCCGGTGCCGGAGAACGACAGCCACGGCCAATATATCTTCCTCGTCAGCCAGCTCTACCGGTTCACCGGCGACCGCGCCGCGCTCGCCCGCGACTGGCCCGCCGTGCTCGCCGCGACGCGCTACATGGACCAGCTTCGCTCGAGCGAGCGGACGCCGGCGAACCTCGTCCCCGGGCGGCGGATGCTCTACGGGCTGATGCCGCCGTCGATCAGCCACGAAGGCTATTCGGCCAAGCCGCAATACAGCCTGTGGGACGATTTCTGGGCGCTTCGCGGCTACCGCGACTCGGCCGATATCGCGCGCACGCTCGGCAAGCCCGAGGCGGCGGCGATCGCCGCGTCGCGCGACCAGTTCGCCGCCGACCTTCACGCCGCGATCCTTGCCGCGCGCGACCATTGGAAGATCGATTTCATCCCCGGCGCGACCAGCCTCGGCGACTTCGACGCGACCTCGACGACCATCGCGCTCGACCCGGCCAACGAGCAGGCCCGGCTCGATCGCAAGATGCTCGACGCGACGTTCGAGCGCTACTGGCGCGATTTCCAGGCCCGCGCCGCGGGAACGCGCGCGTGGAAGGACTACACGCCCTACGAGACCCGGACCATCGGCAGCTTCGTCCGCCTCGGCTGGCGCGATCGGATCGATCCCCTACTCGACTTCTTCATGGCCAGCCGGCGCCCGGCCGAATGGAACCAGTGGGCCGAGGTGGTCGGCCGCGACCCGCGCGAAGTCCGCTTCATCGGCGACATGCCGCACGCCTGGGTCGCATCCGACTTCGTCCGCGGGGTGCTCGACATGTTCGCCTGGGAGCGGCGCGACGATTCCGCGCTGGTGCTCGGCGGCGGCCTGTCGGCGGGCTGGCTGGCGGGAGCCGGCTCGAGCATCGCCGGGCTTGCGACTCCCTACGGCCGGCTCGATTTTTCGATGCGCGGCGACGCCCGCAACCTGGTCGCGACGGTCGGCGGCAGCGCGCGCCCGCCCGGCGGTTTCGTGCTCGCCTGGCCGTTCGCCGGCACTCCGCCGCCGGCGCGGGTCGATGGCCGCGCCGTGCCATGGCGCAACCGGGCAATCACCTTTACCGCGACAGGCAAACCCATCCGGATCCGGGTGGGGCGATGAACAAGGACAAGAAATGATCAAATTCCCCGACGAATTCCTGTGGGGCGCGGCGACCTCGGCCTACCAGATCGAAGGCTCGCCGCTCGCCGACGGCGCCGGCCCGAGCATCTGGCAGCGCTTCGTCCATACCCCCGGGCTCACCAAGGGAGGTGACACCGGCGACGTCGCCTGCGACCATTACAACCGCTACCGCGACGATGTCGCGCTGATGCGCTCGCTGGGGCTCCAGGCCTACCGCTTCAGCATCGCCTGGGGCCGCATCTTCCCGAACGGCACCGGGCGGGTGAACGAGGCCGGGCTCGATTTCTACGAGCGGCTGGTCGACAGCCTGCTCGAGGCCGGAATCGAGCCGCTGGCGACGCTCTACCACTGGGACCTGCCGGCGGCGCTCGACGACCGCGGCGGCTGGCTCAACCCGGACATCGCCGGCTGGTTCGCCGATTATGCCGAGGCGGTGTTCCGGCGGCTCGACGGCCGGGTGAAGAAATGGGCGACCCTCAACGAGCCGTGGGTGGTCACCGACGGCGGCTACCTGCACGGCGCGCTCGCTCCGGGGCACAAGAATCTGTTCGAGACGCCGATCGCCTCGCGCAATCTGATGCTCGCGCACGGCGCCGCGGTGAAGCGCTACCGCGAGGTCGGCGCCCACGACATCGGGCTGGTGGTCAATCTGGAGCCCAAATATCCCGCGTCGGACGATCCGGCCGACCGCGCCGCCGCCGACCGCTCGGCAGCCTATATGAACCAGCAGTACCTCGACCCCGCCTACGGCCTCGGCTGCCCGCCGGCGATGGCCGAGATCTTCGGCGCCGGGTGGCGCGACTGGACCGAGGAAGAGCTAGCGCTGGCCGCCCAACCCACCGACTGGCTCGGGATCAATTATTACACGCGCGGGGTGATGAGGCATGACCCGTCGCGCTGGCCGGTGATGGCCGACTACCAGCGCCAGCCCGGCAAGACCTACACCGACACCGGCTGGGAGGTGTTCGAGCAGGGCCTGACCGACACCTTGCTGTGGGTGAAGGAGCGCTACGGCAACCCGCCGGTCTACATCACCGAGAACGGCTCGGCCTTCTACGATCCGCCGGTGGCGACCGACGGAGCGGTGCACGACCCGCTGCGGGTCGATTATCTGAAGCGGCACCTGCGCGCCGTTCACGAGGCGATCGCCAAGGGCGCCGACGTCCGCGGCTACATGGCCTGGTCGCTGCTCGACAACCTCGAATGGTCGCTCGGCTTCGCGAAGCGCTTCGGGATCGTCCACGTCAATTACGAAACGCAGGAGCGGACGCCGAAGGACAGCGCCTTGCTCTACTCGCAGGTGATCGCCAGCAACGGCGGCGTCCTCGGCGGCGACCGGTTGGGCGAGGCCGTCCGGCCCAAGGCGGACGCGATCGTCTAGCCGCGGCTCTCGAGCGCCGCGGCCGCCTCGTCGGCGAGCTCGCGGATGATGTCGGCGACCGGCTCCTCGCGGTTCACCATCCCGACCGACTGGCCGGCCATCACCGATCCGGTCTCGACGTCGCCGTCGATCACCGCGCGGCGCAGTGCGCCCGCCCAATAATGCTCGATCTGCAGCTGCGCCTCGGCCATCTCGACCGCGCCGGAGTCGAGCAGTTGCGCGACCTCGCGCTGCTTGGCGGCGAAATTCTCCATCTCGCGGTTCTTGAGCGCGCGGACCGGGATCACCGGCAGCCGCGGGTCGATCTGGACGCTGGGAACCGCATCGCGCGCCGACGCGCGGATGAACATCTTCTTGAAATTGGGGTGGGCGATGCTCTCGGTCGCGCAGACGAAGCGGGTGCCGAGCTGGACACCGACCGCGCCCATCTCGAGATAGGCGGCGATCGCCTCGCCGCGGCCGATCCCGCCGGCGACGAACACCGGAATATCGTGGGCGACGTGCGGCAGGATCTCCTGCGCCAGCACCGAGGTCGCGACCGGGCCGATGTGGCCACCGGCCTCCATGCCCTCGATCACCAGTGCGTCGGCGCCCGAGCGCATCAGCTTCTTCGCGAGCGACAGGGCCGGGGCGAAGCACACGAGCTTCGCGCCGCTGCCCTTGATGCGGTCGATCGCTCCGCCCGGGGGAAGCCCGCCGGCGAGCACGACGTGGCCGACGCCATGCTTCGCGCAGGTGTCGATCAGCTCGCTCAATTGCGGGTGCATGGTGATGAGGTTGACGCCGAAGGGCCTCTCGGTGCGCTTCCTGGTCTCGGCGATCTCGGTGTCGAGCAGCTCGGGGGTCATTGCCCCGCAGGCGATCACCCCGAACGCTCCGGCATTGGACAGGGCCGAGACGAGGTTGCACTCGCTGACCCAGCTCATCGCCCCGCCCATGATGGCGATGTCGCAGCCGAGGAAGTCGGTGCCGCGGTGCATCAGCTGCTTCAACCGGGCGTGGCCGACGCTTTGGTGGACCGCTCTTGCTTCCGGGATCAGCCCTTCGCCGCTCATTGCGAGTCCAGCCCGAACGCGGTGTGGAGCACGCGCACGGAGAGGTCGAGATCGGCCTCGGCGATCAGGGCGCTGACCTTGATCTCGGAGGAGGACACCGCGAGCAGGTTGATCTGCCGCTCGGCCAGGGTCTCGAACATCGTCGCCGCGAGGCCGGGGTTGGAGCGGATGCCGACCCCGACGATGCTGACCTTGGCGACGGTGTCGTCGTGGATCAGCTCGGAATAGCCGATCGCTTGCCGGCGCTGCTCGATCACCGCCATCGCCTGGGCGAGGCTGGCGCGCGGCACGGTGAAGGTGAGGTCGCTCGAGCCGGTGTTGGGGGTCGCCGCGTGGACGATCATGTCGACCAGGATGCCGGCCTCGGCGAGCGGGCTGATCACCTTGGCGACCATGCCCGGGGCGTCGGCGATCCCGGTCAGGGTCACCCGCGCCTCGTTCTTGTCGGCCGCGATCCCGGCGATCTGGTTTCTCTCCATGTCGGCTCCTGAAAGCTCGGCGACGACGCGCGTTCCGGGCTTGTCCTCGAACGCCGACAGCACCCGGAGCGGCAAATTCTCCCGCATTGCAAGCCCGACCGAGCGGGTCTGGAGCACCTTGGCGCCGACGCCCGCCAGCTCGAGCATCTCCTCAAAGGTGATCGCGTCCAGCTTGCGCGCCTTGGGAACGATCCGCGGATCGGTCGTGTAGACGCCGTCGACGTCGGTGTAGATGTCGCAGCGGTCGGCCTTGACCCCGGCGGCGATGGCGACCGCCGACGTGTCCGACCCGCCGCGGCCCAGCGTCGCCAGGCGGCCGGAGTCGGACATGCCCTGGAAGCCGGGGATGACGGCGATCGTGCCGCCCTTCAGGGCCTCGTCGAGAAGCCCGGATTCGACCGCGTCGACGCGGGCGTTGCCATGGACCCCTGACGCGCGGAGCAGCTGCCAGCCCATGAAGCTGCGCGCCTTCAGGCCCATGTTCTGGAGGGTCATCGCCAGCAGCCCCGCGGTCACCTGCTCGCCGGACGCGACGACGACGTCATATTCGCTCGGGTCGTGGAGGGCGGCGGCCTCGCGGCACAATTGCACCAGCCGGTCGGTCTCGCCGGCCATCGCCGAGACGACCACCAGCACCTCGTCGCCGTCCTCGGCCTCGCGCCGGACCCGCTCGGCGACGTTGCGAATGCGCTCGATGCCGGCCATCGACGTGCCGCCGAATTTCATCACGATGCGGTTTTTTGGGCGGGCCATGCGGCTCCTTGGGCTAACCGGCGCGCCCTGTTAGGAGGCGCACATGGCGCAGACAAGCATCGTGGCTGACGAGGTCGAGCAGTTCGCCAAGCTGGCCGGCGACTGGTGGGATCCGGACGGCGCGTCGGCGATGCTGCACAAATTGAACCCGGTGCGGCTCGCCTACATCCGCGACCGGATCAACCAGCACTGGCAAGTGGACGAGCACGGCCGGCGGCCGCTCGAGGACAGGACGGCGCTCGACGTCGGCTGCGGCGCCGGGCTGCTCGCCGAGCCGCTCGCCCGGCTGGGCGCGACCGTCACCGCGATCGACGCCGCGCCGGAGCTGATCGCGGCCGCCCGCGAGCATGCCGCGGGGCAGGGGCTTAAGATCGACTATTGCTCCGCCGCGGTCGAGGAGGTCGAAGGCCGGTTCGACCTCGTCACCTCATTGGAGGTGATCGAGCATGTCGCCGACCCGCAGGCGTTCGTCGCCGCGCTGGCGAAGCGGCTGGCGCCCGGCGGGCTGCTCATCCTGTCGACCCCCAACCGGACGAGCTGGTCGAGGCTGCTGACGATCACGGTCGCGGAAGGGCTGGGCCGGGTCCCCAAAGGCACCCACGACTACGAGAAGTTCATCGCGCCCGAGCGGATGAAGACGCTGCTCGAGGACGCCGGGCTGCGGTGCTGCGATTTCGAAGGAATCGCCTGGTCGCCGACCCGCGGCCTGCACCTCAGCGAGGACCTGAGGCTGAATTACCTCGTGGCGGCGGTGCACGCCTCGTGAGGCGCCGAATGCTGCTTGTGCCGCTGGCCGCCGCGGGCGGCCTTGCTCTGGGCGGGTGCGTGGCCGCGATGGCCGCCAGCGCCGCGGGCATGGCCGCGCAGGGCGCGCGCGGCCGGCCCCAGAGCAATGACCATCTGAAGCCCGCCGCCCGCGCCGAGTGCGAGGCCCATGCGGCGCGATACGGCAGCGTGCGCATCATCGACGTCGAGCAGCGCAGCACCAGCAAGATCGTCGTCTGGGGGACAGTCGGTGAGGGCGAACAACGCCGCTCGTTCGAATGTGCCTACGGGACCAAGGTCACGGGCTTCAAGCTCCGCGCGATCACGCCCGGCCGCTGAACCGCGAGAGCCCGCCTAGAAATCCACCTTGTCGTAATGCGCGGGCGGGACGATCACCTCCATCCGCTCGCCGAGCAGCGGCCGGAAGCAGGGCCGCGACTTCATCACCGCGTACCAGTCCTTGGTCTGCTTGTGGCCACGCCAGTCGAGCGCACCGAGATAATCGACGACCGACAGGTGCGCGGCGGCGGTGAAGTCGGCGAGGCTGAGGCCGGGCCCGGCCAGCCAGCGGCGGTGGTCGAGCAGATAGTCGACATAGTCGAGGTGGCCGTTGGCGACCCGCATCGCCTCGCGGAGCACTCTCGTGTCCGGCGATTCCTGGCTGACCAGCCGCTTGCGCATGCGCTCGTTCATCAGCGGCTCGACGACCTCGCGGTAGAGCTTTTCGTCGAACCATTGGGCCAAGCGCCGGATTTCGGCGCGAAGCACCGCATTGCCGTGGATCATCGGCATGCGCTCGACCGTCTCCTCGAAATATTCGATGATCGGCTGGCTTCCGATCAGCGTGATCCCGGCCTCGGGGTCGACCATCACCGGGGTCTCGCCGGCGGGGTTCAGGTCGATGAACTCGTCGCGCCGCTCCCACGGGTTCTCGCGCACCAGCTCGTGCCCGACGCCTTTTTCGGCGAGCACCAGCCGGACCTTGCGCGAGAACGGGCACAACGGGAATTGGAACAGCTGCCACATCAGCGGCCAGCTTTAGCGGCGCGGGCGAGCGCGTCTAGGCGCGTTGGCCGGCCTTTAACGCCGAGCTACTGTTTGGGATAATTGGGCGACGGCAGGTTGGCGGTGGCCTTCTCGAGCTCGCGCGAGGCTTCGCTCTGCCCCTTGATCATCGCCGGCAGCGCGGCGGCGAGGGCTTTCATCCCGGCCTGCATCGCGACCCGGCTGTCGGCGAGCTGCCGCTCGAGGTTCCTTTCGAACTGGGGGTCGTCCTTGCGGCCCAGCTCGCGCACCGTTCGGCGGCGGTCGGCGCGGGTCGCCGGGCGGCCCTCGGCGGCGGCCTCGATCTCGCCGACCGGCAGCTCGAGGAACGCCTTGGACAGCGCCTCCATCATCCGCCCCAACTTTTCGGCCATCGCCGGGTCGGTCAGCGCC
>DASTZO010000324.1:0-2042 GCA_035764265.1 Sphingomicrobium sp. | reverse complement strand
CGCGGCGCCGAGCGGGCATTCGTTGAGCCGCCTGCGCGCGTCGGCGAACCGGCTGCGGTCGCGCGCGAGCATCTCGCGGTACGCCATCAGGTGATGGCCCAGGGTCACCGGCTGGCCCGACTGCAGATGGGTGAAGCCGGGCATGATCGTCGCCGCATGCTCCCCGGCGCGGTCGAGGATCGCGGTTTCGAGGCCGTCGATCGCCGCCAGCGCCTCGTCGATCGCCCCGCGCACGAACAGCTTGAAGTCGGTCGCCACCTGGTCGTTGCGCGAGCGCGCGCTGTGCAGCCGCCCCGCCGCCGGGCCGATCGTGTCCGCCAGCCGCCGCTCGACGTGCATGTGGATGTCCTCGAGCTCCGGGTCCTCGGTCACCCCGCCGGCCGCATATTCCTCGGCGATCGCGGCGAGGCCGGCGTCGATCGCCGCCGCATCCTTGGCCGAGATGACCCCCTGCGCCCCGAGCATCGCCGCGTGCGCCCGGCTCGCCGCGACGTCCTCGCGCCAAAGCCGCTTGTCGGTGCCGATCGAGCTATTTATCGCGCGCATGACATCGGCCGGGCCGCCTTCAAAGCGTCCGCCCCACATCGGATTGGAGATCGTCTTGCGGCTGATCCTGCTGCTCCCCGGCCTGCTCGCGCCCCTGTTGGCGATCACCGCTTGCGATAGGCAAAAGGCGGAAACCCCACAAGGCGAGGCGGCGGGCGGGCCGGTCGCCGGGCAGAAGGGCGTCGACCGGAGCCGCAAGGGGCGCCCGGCGCCCGACACCCTGTTCCGCGACCCCGACGGCGGCGAGACCAGCCTCGCCGAGTTCGAGGGTGTCCCGGTGCTGGTCAACCTGTGGGCGAGCTGGTGCGCGCCGTGCATCCAGGAGCTGCCGACGCTCGAACGGCTCGAGCAAGCGCACTCGGCCGACGGCCGGCTCGGGGTCATCGCGGTCAGCCAGGACCGGGCGCCCAAGGCGTCGGTCGACGCCTTCCTCGCCGACAAGCGAATCGCCCGCTTCGCCGCCTTTCACGACCCGGACATGGCGCTGTCGTCGGCGCTCGGGGTGGAAATCCTGCCGACGACCTTGCTGTTCGATTCCGGCGGCCGCGAGGTGTGGCGCTACGTCGGCGACCTCGACTGGACCGGCGCCGAGGCGGACCGGCTGCTCGCCGAGGCCCGCTAGGCCGGAAGCGCCCTAGACCGGCAGCGGACGCCTCAGCCGGGCCAGAAGCCGCCCGTCGATCGCCGCCAGGCCAACGGCGATCAGCGCCATGCCGGCGACCTCGTTGGGAGTGATTACCTCGTTCAGGAACAGGATCCCGAGCAGGATCGCGGTCGGCGGAACCAGCAGCGTCACCAGCAGGGCGTTGGTCGCCCCGGCCGAATCGATCAGCCGGAAATAGAGGATGTAGGCGAACGCGGTGCACAGCAAAGCCAGGCTGACGATCGCCGCCCAGGCCGACAGCGGCGGCAGCGGCTCGAGCCACGGCCGGTCGAGGATCAGCGCGACCGGCAACATGACGAGGGCGCCGGCGGTCAGCTGGCCGGTGGCGACGGTCACCGGCGGCACGCCCATCGCCTTGAAGCGCCGCGCCCAGACTCCGGCGAACGCGTAGCACAGTGTCGCGGCCAGGCAGGCGAGCTGGGCGAGGAGCTCGCCGCCGAGCGTCGCCAGCAGGCCCGGGCCGATCATCACCGCGACTCCGCCGAAGCCGATCCCGACGCCGGCGAGCTTGCGCGGCGACATTTTCTCGTCGCGCGTGAACAGGTGGGCGACGATCACGCCCCAGATCGGGGTCGTCGCGTTGAGGATCGAGGCGAGGCCGCTGGCGATCCGGGTCTGGCCCCAGCCGAACAGGGCGAAAGGCACGACATTGTTGAACAGGGCGAGGACAAGGATTGCTCCCCACGCTGCCTTGGGAAGCGCGAGCGGCTCGCGCCGCCAGGCGAGGAACAGCCACAGCCCGGCCGCGGCGATGGTCAGCCGAAGCCACACATAGGTCAGCGGCGGCACGTGGCGGACGGCCACGGAGATGAAGAAGAAGGCGCCGCCCCAG
>DASTZO010000323.1:0-2027 GCA_035764265.1 Sphingomicrobium sp. | reverse complement strand
TGGAGTCGACCACCGCCACGAGTCCGTTGGGCTTCAGCCCGTCGCGCAGGTGCCAGAGGAAGCCGTAGGGCGACTGCACCTCATGATACATGTGGACGAGGAAGATGCGGTCGAACGAGCGGGCGGGAAGCAGCGGGTCGTCGGGCTTGCCGAGGCGCACCGCGACATTGTCGAGCCGCTCGCGCTGGACGCGCTGGGCGAGGCGGTTGCGGGTTTCCGCGACGATATCCTCGGCCAGCACCCGGCCGCGCGGGCCGACCGCGGGGGCCAGCCGGACGGTGTAATAGCCGTCGCCGGCGCCGACGTCGGCGACCCACATGCCCGGCCGGACCCCGGCGATCCGCATCACCTGCTCGGCCTCGCCGAGCCGGTCGCGCGCATCCTCGGTCGAGAAGCTGTCGCCGATGATCGGCGAGACGTCGCGGTGCGGCTTGGGGAAACGCTGCTCGTCCGGCGCGGCCCGGCAGGAGGCGAGCGCGGCCGCGAGGAGCAGCAGCCCTAGGCGCTTACTCCACATCCTCGACCTCGACCTGCTCTCCGGTCACGCGCTGCGACAAAGCGGCGGCCATGAACCGGTCGAGGTCGCCGTCGAGCACGTCACCGGGGGAGGTCGAGGTGACCCCGGTCCGCAGATCCTTGACCAGCTGGTAGGGCTGCAGGACGTAGCTGCGGATCTGGTGGCCCCAGCCGATGTCGGTCTTGGCGGCGTTCTGGGCGTTCGCCTGCGCCTCGCGCCGCTGCAGCTCGGCCTCGTAGAGCTTGGCCTTCAATTGCTTCATCGCCTCGGCCCGGTTCTTATGCTGCGAGCGCTGGTTCTGGCAGGCGACGACGATCCCGGTCGGCACGTGGGTGATGCGGACCGCGCTGTCGGTGGTGTTGACGTGCTGGCCGCCCGCCCCCGACGCCCGGTAGGTGTCGATCCGCAGGTCGGCCTCGTTGACCTCGATGTCGATGTCGTCGTCGACCTCGGGATAGACCCAGACGCTGGCGAAGCTGGTGTGGCGCCGGGCGGAGCTGTCGTAGGGGCTGATCCGGACCAGCCGGTGGACCCCGCTCTCGGTCTTCAGGTTTCCGTAGGCGTTCTCGCCCCTGACCAGCAGGGTCGCCGACTTGATCCCCGCCTGCTCGCCGGAATGGTGGTCGACGAGCTCGACCTTCATCCCATGGCGCTCGGCCCAGCGGGTGTACATGCGGCTCAGCATCTCGGCCCAGTCCTGGCTCTCGGTGCCGCCCGCGCCGGCGTTGACCTCGACGTAGCTGTTGTTGGAATCGGCCTCGCCGGCGAGCAGCGCCGCGACCTTGTCGCGCTCGGCCCGGGCGGCGAGGTCGGCCAGGCTCTTCACGCCCTCGTCGACGAGCGCCTCGTCGCCCTCGGCTTCGGCCATCTCGATCAGCTCGGCGGTGTCGGACAGCTCGCGCTCGATCGCCCGGGTGGCGTTGATCGCCTCCTCGAGCCGGCGCCGCTCGCGCATCACCTCCTGCGCCGCCTTGGGGTCGTCCCACAGCGCCGGCTCCTCGACCTTGGCGTTCAGCTCGTCCAGCCGCCGCTGCGCGCGGTCCCAGTCGAGGAAGCGGCGAAGCAGAGCGGTCGCGGCGCTGATCTCGTCGATATGGGCCTGCGCCTCGGCGCGCATGAAATGTCCTTTTCCAACCCCGTTCGGATGGGTGGGAAGTCCTAGTTAGTGGGCGGCTGCGTTGGCAAGGGATTGCTGGGCGCGGGCGCAGGCTGGGTCACCGCGGGCGGCGGCTGCCGAACGGTTGCGGCGCGGGTCCGCCGGACCGGCTTGCCGCCCTGAGCTCCGCGGTCGCCGTCCTCGGCCCCCTCCTCATCCTCCTCGCCGCGGCCCTGGCCCCGGCGGTAGGAGCGGCGCGGCTCGGTCTGCGGCTGGAAGGCTTCCCAGATCACCGGCGACTTCGGGTCTTCCCGGGTCGGGAAGGTGCCGAACACGCGGCGGCCGCTGGCCCGGTCGATGCGCACCCAGCGGATGCCCGGCGGGGCGACGAACGGGACCTTGGGAAGGCTCGCG
>DASTZO010000322.1:0-7596 GCA_035764265.1 Sphingomicrobium sp. | reverse complement strand
TGAACATGCCTCTGGTGGACCTGTCGTGGCGCCAGCCGCGCAGCAGGGTAGCTATGCATGGACGGGATAACCGCTGAAAGCATCTAAGCGGGAAGCCTCCCTCGAGATAAGGTATCTTTGAGCCGTGGAAGACCACCACGTTGATAGGCCGGGTGTGGAAGCGCAGTAATGCGTGAAGCTAACCGGTCCTAATTGCTCATTTCGCGCTTGAGAGTCCCACCATCATCGACAGTCCTGTCGATCTGGTTTGATCTCAGCTAGATGACGCTTGAATACCATCACCCAAGTGCACGATTTCTAGACCGACAATGCGCCGGCCCCATAGCTTGGTGGCCATAGCGTCCGTGACCCACCCGATCCCATCCCGAACTCGGCCGTGAAACCGGACAGCGCCGATGGTACTACTGCCTAAGCAGTGGAAGAGTAGGTCGTCGCCAGGCTTTGAAGCCGGCGCCTTGTCGAACCCATTCGCAATTTCATTGCCGATCGGAGCCGTAGGCTCCGCAAGGCCGAACGGCCGCCCGACCTTATGGGAGGAAAGCCAAGTGGGCGGATGCCCACGCCGGCGCTTGAGGCAACAAAAGGTTTGGCGCGGGGTGGAGCAGCCCGGTAGCTCGTCAGGCTCATAACCTGAAGGTCGCAGGTTCAAATCCTGCCCCCGCAACCAGGCCTCGCGCTTGTCTCCGAACACGCAATTGCTCGTTCCAACAGCCCCGCTTCCGCGGGGCTTTTTTTGTGCCCGCGCCTGGGCGGAACGCGATCCCGGCGCCGCGGATTGTCCGCCCATGGCCGCGCCCAGACCGCCCGCGCCGATGGAGGCGTTGCTCGCCGCCGAGCTGCCCGACGGCCCCGGCTGGCAATATGAGCCCAAGTGGGACGGTTTCCGCTGCCTCGCGACCCGCAACGGCGGCGGCGTCGAGCTCACCTCCCGCTCGGGCAAGCCGCTCGGCCGCTATTTCCCCGAAGTGGTCGCGCTGCTCGAGGCGTTGGAGGAAAAACGCTTCCTGCTCGACGGCGAATTGATCCTGCCGCTGGGCGACGCTTTGTCGTTCGAGGCGCTGCAGATGCGCCTCCACCCCGCCGAAAGCCGGATCCGCCGCCTGGCCCAGGAGACCCCGGCCGAGTTCATGCTGTTCGATGTGCTGTCACTGGGCGGCCGATCGCTGGTGGGAAAGCCTTTCGCGGAGCGCCGCGTCGCGCTCGAGACATTCCACGCGAAACAGCGGGTCCCCGGGCTGCTGCTGTCGCCCGCGACCCGCGACCGAAGGACCGCGCTCGGCTGGTTGGAGCGCAGCGGCGGAGCGCTCGACGGGGTCATCGCCAAGCGGCTCGACCTCGACTACCGGCCGGGCGAGCGGGCGATGGTCAAGGTCAAGCAACAGCGCACCGCCGACTGCGTGGTCGGCGGCTTCCGCTACGCGGAACGGAAGCATGAGGTCGGCTCGCTGCTGCTCGGGCTCTATGACGAGCAGGGCCTGCTCCACCACGTCGGCTTCACCTCGGCGATCGCCGCCCGCGACCGCCCGGCGCTGACCGACCGGCTCGAAGCGCTGATCGGGCCGCTGGGCTTCACCGGCAATGCGCCGGGCGGGCCGAGCCGATGGGCGACCGCCCGCTCGACGGCGTGGGAGCCGCTGAGGCCCGAGCTGGTCGTCGAGGTGCGCTACGACCAGGTCACCGGCCGCCGCTTTCGCCACGGCACCGGCTTCGTGCGCTGGCGGCCCGACAAGGACCCGCGCCAGTGCACCTTCGACCAGCTCGCGCCCGAGCTGCGCCCGTCCGAGCTCGCCGAGCTGTTCGCGCCATGACTCTCGACCTGTTCAACGCGCCGCTGGTCGCCGGCCTCGGCTATCGCGACGATTTCATCGCCGCGGCCGAGGAAAAGCAGCTGCTCGACCGCCTCGCAGCGCTCGACCTGGCGCCGTTCCGATTCCACGGCTGGCTCGGCAACCGCAAGACCCGGAGCTTCGGCTGGCGCTACGATTTCGACGACGCCAGCTTTACGCCCGCCGACCCGCTGCCCGGCTGGCTGCTGCCGTTGCGCGAGAAAGCCGCTGCCTTTGCCGGCGTCGCGCCGCAAGAGTTCGTCCACGTCCTGATCGCCCGCTACGACCCCGGCGCCGGCATCGGCTGGCACCGCGACCGTTCGGTGTTCGAACAAGTCGTCGGAGTGTCGCTCGGCTCGCCGGCGACCCTGCGCTTTCGGCGCCGAAAGCCGGGCGGGTTCGACCGCGCGAGCCTCAACGTCGAGCCGCGCTCGGCCTATCTGCTTGCCGGCGAAGCCCGCCACCAGTGGGAGCACAGCATCGCGCCCGGCGACCGGCGGCGCTTCTCGATCACCTTCCGCACCCTGTCGGAGCTCGGCCGACGCAAGGCCGCGCAGGCCTAGCGCAGCTCGTAGCCGGCGAGGCATTCGGCGACCCAGCGCGCCGCCGTCAGGGCGCTGAGGTCGGTCGGGTCGAGCGGCGGGTCCCATTCGGTCAAATCGATCACCCGCACCCGCGGGTCGGACGCCAGCTTGCGCACCGCCGCGAAGAAGTCGGTGACAGCCATCCCGCCCGGCCGGGCCCCCGGCGCGCCCGGGAATTGCGAGCGGTCGATGACGTCGACGTCGCAGTCGACGACCAGCGCGTCGCAATGCGCGACATGGTCGAGCGCGTGGCTGATCGCCTGCTCGATGCCCTCGCGCCGGACGTCGCCGATGGTGACGACCAGATTGCCGGCCTCCTCGGCGTCGCGGTGCATGGCCTTGCTGTTGGCGAAGCTGGCGAGCCCGACCTGGGCGATGTTGGCGCCCGGCAGCCCGTCCTCGAGCAATGCCCGGACCGGGTTGCCGTTGCTCAGGCCCCCGGCCGCGTCGCGCATGTCGAAATGGGCGTCCAGCGTGATCAGCCCGATCTCCTCGAGCTCGCCGCCGAGCCCGAGCACGGCGGGCCGGGTGACCGCGTTGTTGCCGCCGACCAGCAGGGTCAGCGCATGGGCTTCGGCGCTCTCCCGGACCGCGACGCTGAGCGGCGCCGTCGCGGCCTCGATGGTCAGCCCGGTGACATCGACGTCGCCGCGGTCGGCGACCTGGGTCGCGAGCTCGCGCGCCGTCTCGACGTCGTAGCGGCCGATCCGCTTGAGCGTCGCGCGAAGCAGCTCCGGGGCGAGGTCGCACGCGCCCGCGGTCACCGAGCCGGCGGCGAGCGGCGCCCCCAGCAGCCCGACCGGGGCGGCGCCGGCGCGCGCCACCAGCAGCTCGGCGAGATTCGGCCAATTGCCCACGCTTTGACGGTACCACCGGCGCTGCCCTAAGGCGATTCCGACATGTGGGACCGCCTCCTGATCGACTGCCACGTCGCGACTATGGAAGCGGTCCCCGGCGACCCGCTCGGCATCGTCCGCAACGGCTCGATCGGAAT
The DNA here is from genome assembly GCA_035764265.1 of Sphingomicrobium sp. Taxonomy (GTDB): domain Bacteria; phylum Pseudomonadota; class Alphaproteobacteria; order Sphingomonadales; family Sphingomonadaceae; genus Sphingomicrobium. The sequence goes on along the minus strand of DASTZO010000322.1, from coordinate 4,192 downwards.
CCAGGACGGCAAGATCGTTCGCGTCGGCAAGCGCACCGAGCTCGCCGGCTTCCGCGCCAAGGAGGTCGTGCCGCTCGACGGCGCCTGGGTGACTCCCGGCCTCATCGACTGCCACACCCACCTGGTGTTCGGCGGCAACCGCTCCGACGAGCATGCGCTGCGCCGTGCCGGCGCCTCGTACGAAGAGATCGCCAAGGCCGGCGGCGGGATCGCCTCGACCGTCGCCAGGACCCGCGCCGCCTCGGAGCCCGAGCTGCTCGAACGAGCGCTCGGGCGGCTGCGCGCGCTGATGGCCGGCGGGGTCACCACCGTCGAGATCAAGTCGGGCTACGGCCTCGACACCGACTCCGAGCTGCGGCTGCTGAGAATCGCCAGGCTGCTCGGCGAGACCGAACCCGTCCGCGTCGTCGGCACCCTGCTCGCGCTGCACGCATTGCCCAAGGGCCGCGACCGCGACGAGTTCGTCGCCGAGGCGATCGAGCAGACCATCCCCGCCGCCGCCAAGGCGGGGCTCGCGACCAGCGTCGATGCCTATTGCGAGGCCATCGCCTTCACTCCGGACGAGGTCGCGCGGTTGTTCAAGGCCGCCGCCGGCCACGGCCTCAGGGTCAAGCTCCACGCCGAGCAATTGTCCAACCGGAACGGCGCCGCGCTCGCCGCCCAGCACCGCGCCCTGTCCGCCGACCATCTCGAATATCTCGACGAGGCCGGCGCCCGGGCGATGGCCGAGGCGGGCACCGTCGCGGTGCTCCTGCCCGGCGCCTCTTACGCGCTCCAGGAAAGCCGCAAGCCGCCGGTGCCAATGCTCCGCGACCACAAGGTGCGCATCGCCGTCGCCACCGACTGCAACCCGGGCACCTCGCCTCTCCTCTCGCCGACCTTGGCGATCAACATGGCCTGCACCCTGTTCGGACTGACGCCCGCCGAAGCGCTCGCCGGAATGACCATCAACGCCGCGCACGCGCTCGGGCTCGAAAAGGAGATCGGCAGCATCGCCCCCGGCAAGGCCGCCGACCTCGCCGTGTGGCGCCTCGAAAGCCTCGCCGAGCTCGGCTACTGGATCGGCCTGCCGGGCCCCGACCGGCGAATTTTCGCCGGACAAGACGCATGAGCGCCAATATTGACGAAGGCCGCCGCGACAACCGCCGGCACATCCGCGCCCGCCGCGGCAGCGAGATCGTCGCCAGGAGCTGGGCGACCGAGGCGGCGGTGCGGATGCTGATGAACAACCTCGACGAGGAGGTCGCCGAGGACCCGCAGAGCCTGGTCGTCTACGGCGGCATCGGCCGGGCGGCGCGCAACTGGCAATGCTTCGACGCCATCGTCGCGACGCTCGAGCGGCTCGACGACGACCAGACCCTGCTGGTCCAGTCGGGCAAGCCGGTCGGAGTGTTCCGAACCCACCGCGACGCCCCGCGGGTGCTGATCGCCAATTCCAACCTGGTGCCCAAATGGGCGAGCTGGGAGGTGTTCAACCGGCTCGATCGCGCCGGACTCATGATGTACGGCCAGATGACCGCCGGCTCGTGGATCTATATCGGCACCCAAGGCATCGTCCAGGGCACCTTCGAGACCTTCGCCGAGATGGGCCGCCAGCATTACGGCGGCGACCTCAAGGGCAAGTGGATCCTGACCGCCGGGCTCGGCGGGATGGGCGGCGCCCAGCCGCTCGCCGCGGTGATGGCCGGGGCGCATTGCATCGCCGTCGAGGTCCAGGAAAGCCGCATCGCCAAGCGGCTCGAGACCCGCTACCTCGACCATCGCGCCGCGACCGTCGACGAGGCGCTCGCCATCATCGCCGCCGCGACCGAGCCGACCAGCGTCGGCCTGCTCGGCAACGCCGCCGAGCTGCTCCCGCAGATGCTCGAGCGCGGAATCCGCCCCGACGCGCTGACCGACCAGACGTCGGCCCACGACCCCGCCAACGGCTATTGCCCGGCCGGCTGGAGCGTCGCCCAATGGCAGGAGATGCGCGAGCGCGACCCCGAAGCGGTCGCCGCCGCGGCGCGCCAGTCCATCGCCAGGCACGTCGAGGCGATGCTCGCTTACCAGGCGCAGGGCATCCCCACCTTCGATTATGGCAACAACATCCGCCAGGAAGCGAAGGACGCCGGGGTCGCCCACGCGTTCGATTTCCCCGGCTTCGTCCCGGCCTACGTCCGGCCTTTGTTCTGCCGCGGCATTGGCCCGTTCCGCTGGGTCGCGCTGAGCGGCGATCCCGAGGACATCTTCAAGACCGACCAGCGGGTCAAGGAGCTGATCCCCGACGACCCGCACCTCCACCGCTGGCTCGACATGGCCCGGACAAGGATCGCCTTCCAGGGGCTGCCGGCGCGGATCTGCTGGGTCGGCCTCGGCCAGCGCCACCGGCTCGGCCTTGCGTTCAACGACATGGTCCGCAGCGGCGAGGTCTCGGCGCCGATCGTCATCGGCCGCGACCATCTCGACAGCGGCTCCGTCGCCTCGCCCAACCGCGAGACCGAAAGCATGAAGGACGGCAGCGACGCCGTCTCCGACTGGCCGCTCCTGAACGCCCTGCTCAACACCGCGTCGGGCGCGACCTGGGTGTCGCTGCACCACGGCGGCGGGGTCGGCATGGGCTATTCGCAGCACGCCGGGATGGTGGTCGTCGCCGACGGCAGTGACGACGCGGCGCGCCGCCTCGAGCGCGTGCTGTGGAACGACCCCGCGTCCGGCGTCATGCGCCACGCCGACGCCGGCTATGCCGAGGCGATCGAATGCGCCAAGGAACAGGGCCTGGATTTGCCGATGGTGGCGCAATGAAGCTCAACCCCGAAGCGATCGACCTCGCGACCCTGCGCAAGCTGTGGCGGGGCGAGCCCGCCTCGCTCGACTCCGCCGCGCTCCAGCGCGTCACCGACGCCGCCGCCTCGGTCGAGCGCATCGTCGCCTCGGGCGAGACGGTCTACGGAGTCAACACCGGCTTCGGCAGCCTCGCCAACACCCGAATCCCCGACGGCCGCCTCGCCGAGCTGCAGCGCAACCTGATCCTCTCGCACAGCGCCGGCCTCGGCGAGCCGCTGCCGCGCCACGTCACCCGGCTGATGATCGTCCTCAAATTGCTCGGCCTCGGCCGCGGCCATTCGGGCGTCCGCTCGCTGATCATCGCCGCGCTCCAGGGGTTGCTCGACACGGACTCGATGCCCGTCATCCCGAGCCAGGGCAGCGTCGGCGCATCGGGCGACCTCGCCCCGCTCGCGCATCTGATCGCCGCGCTGATGGGCCACGGCTCCATCGACGTCGCCGGCGAAATCCTGCCCGCCGCCGAGGCGCTCCGGAAGCTCGGCCTCGAGCCGCTCGAGCTCGCGCCAAAGGAAGGCCTGGCGCTGATCAACGGCACCCAGGCTTCGGCCGCCATCGCGCTCGACGCCTTGTTCATGGGCGAGCGCGTGTTCGCCGCGGCGCTTGCCGCCGGCGCTCTGTCGGTGGATGCCTTGAAGGGCTCGGCCAAGCCGTTCGACCCGCGCGTCTCGGCGCTGCGCGGCCAGCCCGGCCAGGTGCGGGTCGCGGCCGAAATCGCCGCCTTGCTCGACGGCAGCGAAATCCTCGCCAGCCACGGCCGCTGCGGCAAGGTCCAGGACCCGTACTCGTTCCGCTGCCAGCCGCAGGTGATGGGCGCCGCGCTCGATCTGCTGATGAACGCGGCGCGCACCCTGACCATCGAGGCCGGCGCGGTGACCGACAACCCGATCGTCTTTCCCGATGAAGACAGCGCGATCTCCGGCGGCAATTTCCACGCCCAGCCGGTCGCCTTCGCCGCCGACACGATCGCGCTCGCTTTGTGCGAGGTCGGCTCGATCTCCGAGCGCCGCACCGCGGTGCTGGTCGACCCGAAGATGAGCGGCCTGCCGCCGTTCCTGACCGAGGACAGCGGGGTCAATTCGGGGATGATGATCCCGCAGGTCACCGCGGCGGCCCTGGTCGCGGAGAACCGCAGCCTCGCCTTCCCGGCCAGCGTCGATTCGATCCCCACGTCCGCCGGGCAGGAGGACCATGTGTCGATGGCGCCGATTTCGGCGCTGAAGGCCGGGCGGATCGCCCGCAACGCGGCCGGAATCGTCGCCGTCGAGCTGATCGCCGCCGCCCAGGGCGTCGACTGCCACGCCCCGCTGACGACCAGCGCCAGGCTTCAGGCCATCCACGCCAGCGTCCGGGCCCTGTCCCCGCACCT
>DASTZO010000321.1:0-4641 GCA_035764265.1 Sphingomicrobium sp. | reverse complement strand
TGCTCGCCGCGCTGGCGCGGGCGATCCACGATTGCGGGCACCGGATCCATTCGGCCCACATCGCCACTTACGGCGAGCGCGCCGTCGACGTCTTCTACCTGACCCGGGCGGACGGCCGGAAGCTCGATGCCGGCGACGCCGAGAAGCTGCGCTCGGCGCTGCTCGCCGCCGCCGGCGACGGCGCGGAGGCGAAGGCGGCCTAGGAAAGCGGGCTGGAAAAGAAGCGGGCCCCGCCGTTTCCGGCAGGGCCCTCCCCTTGCTCCCCGGTTGAACCGATCAGCCGCGCTGGCCGGTCGAAGGCGGCGGCGGTGGCGGCGGCGGAGGTGGCGGCGGCGGCGGCGGCGGCGGCTCCTCGACAATCGGCGGCGGCGGCGGCGCCGGCGGCTCGACATAGGCCGGAGCCGGCGCTCGGCTCGGGCCGAACTTGGCGCGCAGGGTGATGCCGTAGGTGCGCGGCTCGGCGAGGAACGCGCCGAACAATTGCGTCGCGCGCGGGATGAAGCCGCGCTCGACCGCGCGCTCGGTGCCCGAGCCCTGGATCGGCGCGTCGAACGCCACCTGCCTATAGTCCTTGTCGAACAGATTTTGCGCCCACAGCTCGACGCCCCAGGCCTGGTCGCGACCATGCAGGCCGATGCGCCCGTTGACGACGGTGAAGCCCTTCTGGATCTTCTCGAGATCGAGGTCGGAGCCGGTGTTGATCCGCGACTGGTGGCGGAAGTCCGCATAGACCAGGCCCTTCATCCCGCCGCCGATCGGCGGCGTCCAGGCGGCCGAGCCGGTCATCGCGAACTCGGCGCTGTTCGAAACCCGCCGGTTCGGAAGCTGGAACAGGGCGTTGGTCAGCGGGCGCCCGCCGGCGCCGACGAGGTCGTCGCGATACTTGGTCTGGACGAGGGTCCCGCCGAGGTTCAGCGCCAGGTCGGTCATCGGCCGGGTGAAGACCTCGACCTCGACTCCGCGGCTGCGGACGCCGGGCTTCAGCTTGCCGGTGCACTCGCCGGTGAACGGGCTGTTGTCCTCGTCGGCGTCGCCAAGGTCGTCGGAGCAGCTGTTGATGTTCTCGACGACGAAGTTGAGGCCGTTGAACGTGTTGAGCTGGAAGTTCTTGAACTCCTGCTGGAACACCGCGACGTTCACGTCGACGCCGCGGCCGTTGTATTTGGCGCCGAGCTCGAAGGCGTCGTTGGTTTCCGGCTTGAAGGTCAGATCGTCGCTGATCGACGCCGCCCGGCCCTGGCAGGCGAATTGCGTGGCGGTCAGGCACACCGCGCCGCTGCCTCCGACCGGGTCCGCCCCCGGCGGCGGCGCCGTCGGGTTGCTGCGCCACAGCGCAGCTCGGTCGAGGTTGAACCCGCCGGCCTTGTAGCCGCGCGAATAGCTCAAATAAGTGAGCAGGCTGTCGGTCGGCTTCCAGCTCAGCACGGCGGTTCCCGACAGCTTGGATTCCGATTTGGTGTCGCGGTCGGCAAAGACTCCGCCGGGAACGCTGGGGTTGACGCACGGCAGCTGCTGCAAGGCCGCGAGCGCGCCGCCCGCGAAGAAGGTGCAGAGCGTATTGTTGTCGCGCAGGTTTGCGGTCAGCTTCTTGCGTTCGTTGGTGTAGCGGGCGCCGACCGTCAGCTTGATCGTGTCGGTGACCGCAAAGATGTTGTGGGTGAACAAGGCCCAGTTGCGGCTGCTCTGGTTCCACGTGTCGTCGAGACCGACCAGGTTGAGCGTCTGGCCGGGAAAGGCGAAGGCGGTCGCGAGGTTCGAAAAGCCGCTGTTGTTGAAAATCGGCGCCGCGAACACGCCGAGCCGGGCGAAGGCGGCGAGGACCGGCTGCTGGGATGGCGGCAGGAACGGCAGCAGCCCGCCCGCCACCGCCGTGTTGAAGCAGGTCGGCGACGCCGTGTTGACGATGGTCGGGGCGAACGCCGCGAAATTGTTCGCGACCAGGCAGTTCGCGTAGCGCGCATAATCCGCGCCGTAGGCGAGGTTGTCCTCGACCCGCAGTTTCTCGTCGGCGTAATAGCCGCCGACCAGCCAGTCGAGCCGGTCGCCGAACGCCTCGCCCTGCAGCCGAAGCTCCTGGGTGAAGGTCTTGAAGCGGTTGAACGCGCTGCCGTCGTCGTCGCGGAACAATATGTCGAGATTGTTGAAGTCGGCGTCCTGCCCGCGCACGTAGCGGTTGAACCGGTAGGCGGTGATCGAGGTCAGCTCGGCGCCGCCGAAATCGTAGACCAGCTCGCCCGACAGGCCGTAGTCCTTGACGTCGGACCGGTACGAACGGCCCGGGGTGATCGACGTTTCGCGCTCGAACGTGTCGTCGCTGATGATCGCTCCGAGCCCGCGCTCGATCGCGGCGATGGTCGAGGGCTGCTCGCCCGCCGCGGTGAAGTCGCGCGCCGGGAGGAACGGCGCCCCGCAGCATTCCTCGTCGCGCTTGGCGTAATCGGCGATCAGCCGGATCGACAGGTCGTCGCTGGGCTGGAACAGCGCCTGCCCGCGCAGCAGCCAGCGGTCGCGGTCGTTGATCTCGCGGCCCGAGATCACGTCCTCGAGGAAGCCTTCGCGCTTCATGTAGACCGTGTCGAGGCGCACCGCGATGGTGTCGGACACCGGCCCGGTGCCGCCAAGCTCGACCCGGCGCAGGTCGTAATTGCCGATGTCGACCTGGCCGTAGACCGACGGCTGGAAGCGCGGCTTGGCGGTGATGATCGAGATCAGGCCCGCCGAGGTGTTGCGGCCGAACAGGGTGCCCTGCGGCCCGCGCAGGACCTCGATGCGGTCGACCGGCCCGAGCTCGGTCAGCCCGACTCCGGTGCGCGAGCGATAGACTCCGTCGATGAACACGCCGACCGAACTTTCGAGTCCCGGATTGTCGCCGACCGTTCCGATGCCGCGGATTCGCGCGACTCCGGCGCCGGCTTCGGACGAGGTCGACGAGACCAGCAGCGAGGGCGACAGCTGGGTCAGCTGGCGAATGTCGCTGGCGCCCGAATATTCGAGGGTCTCGGCGGTCACCGCGCTGACCGCGAGCGGGACGTCGGACAAGGCCTCGTTGCGCCGAGTCGCGGTGACGATGATGTCGCTGGTGTCGGCCGACTGCGGCTCGACCGCCTGGTCGTCGACCGCGGCGGCTTCGGCGGTCGCGCCCTCGGTCGGCTGCGCCGATCCCTGGTCGGTGTCGGTTTCCTGCGCCTGGGCCGGAACCGAAACAGCGAAAAAGGCCGCCGAAAGCAGCCACAATGATTTGCGCGCCATCCTATCCTCTCCCCAGAGCGATGCGCGGCGAAGCTAAGCCAGTCGCACGGGCAAAGGAAGCGAACGGCGGCGGCGTGGAAAAATATTGCCGCCGCGTTGCTGCACAATTGCAACAACCGTCCGCGGTTTTGCTGCTTTCCGTAACGGAAGGCAGCGGCGCGCTGCGCCTACTTCGGAGCCAGCACCATCAGCATCTGGCGCCCTTCCATGCGCGGATGGGCCTCGACCTTGGCCAGTTCGGCGGTCTGGTCCTGGACTCGGCGGAGCACCGCCATGCCCAGTTCGCCGTGCGCCATCTCGCGGCCTCGGAAGCGCATCGTCACCTTGACCTTGTCGCCGTCCTCGAGGAACTCGAAGACCTTCTTCATCTTCGTGTCATAGTCGTGGTCGTCGATGTTGGGACGCATCTTGATCTCCTTGATCTCCTGCGTCTTCTGCTTCTTGCGCTGCTCGTTGGCCTTTTTCTGGGCCTCGTACTTGTAGCGGCCGATATCGAGGAACTTGGCCACCGGCGGGTCGGCGTTGGGAGAGATCTCGACCAGGTCGAGGCCGACCTCGGCCGCCTGCTCGATCGCTTCGCGGGTGTACATGACGCCCAGATTCTCGCCGTTTTCGTCGATCACCCGGACTTTCGGGGCGACGATGAACTCGTTGTAGCGGGGGCCGGAAAAGCTCGGCGGCGCCTGCGGCCGGCGCGGATAGGGCGGGGGTATAGTCTGGTCTCCGTTACGTGTGCGACCGACCGGAGTTAGGCGGTTGGACTGCAGTTGGGAAGGTGCCGGGCCGCAACCCGAGTCGTTTTTGCACCAACCTGTGGCGGTGCGGCGTCAGCGCTATGTGCGGCGAGCTCAAGGGCGCAGGTCGGGCGGCGCGGATTCGGCGGCGATCATCGCCGCGGCCTCGTCGAGGCCCAGCATCTGCTGGCGGTCCTCGGAGCCCAGGCGGCGCAGCGCGACCGAGCGCTCGTCGGCCTCGCGCTTGCCGACGACCAGCAGCAGCGGGACCTTGGCGAGGCTGTGCTCGCGCACCTTGTAATTGATCTTCTCGTTCCTGAGGTCGGTGGCGACGCGGATTTCCGCCGAAGCGAGTTTCGCCGCCACCTCCCCCGCATAGTCATCCGCGTCGGACACGATCGTCGCGACCACCGCCTGGACCGGTGCCAGCCACAGCGGGAATTTGCCGGCGTGATGCTCGATCAGGATGCCGATGAAGCGCTCGAAGGTGCCGAGGATCGCCCGGTGCAGCATCAGCGGAAAATGCTTGTCGCCGTCGGCGCCGATGTAGGTCGCGTCCAGCCGCTGCGGCATGTGCGGGTCGAGCTGCAGGGTCCCGCATTGCCAGGTGCGGCCGATCGCGTCGGTCAGGTGCCACTCGAGCTTGGGCGCGTAGAAC
>DASTZO010000320.1:0-9476 GCA_035764265.1 Sphingomicrobium sp. | reverse complement strand
GGCAAGGCGCTCGAAGACCGCCGCGAGGACGAGCAGGCGTTCGCCCATTATTCGGAAGGCAACCGGATCCGCGCCGGCCAGCTTCATTACGACCCGCAGGTGATCACCGCCCACGTCGAGGCGTGCGAGGCGCTGTTCAGCCGCGACTTCCTCGCCGGGCGCCAGGGGCTCGGATGCGCCGCTCCCGACCCGATCTTCATCCTCGGAATGCCGCGCGCCGGCTCGACCCTGGTCGAGCAGATCCTCGCAAGCCACCCGCTGGTCGAAGGGACGATGGAGCTGCCCGACATCATCGCTCTGTCGCGGCGCGTCGGCCGAAGCGACGACGAGGCCCGGAGCGAGCCGGGCAAGGGCATGCGCTATCCCGCGATCCTCGCCGAGCTCACCGCCGACGAGCTCCGGGCGCTCGGCCAGGACTATCTCGACCGCACGCGGATCCAGCGCTCGAGCGGCAAGCCCTTCTTCATCGACAAGATGCCCAACAACTGGACCCACACCGGCTTCATCCGGCTGATCCTGCCCAACGCCCGGATCATCGACGCCCGCCGCCAGCCGCTCGCCTGCTGCTTTTCCAACTTCAAGCAGCATTTCGCGCGCGGCCAGGCCTTTTCCTACTCCCTGGAGACGCTCGGCGCCTATTACCGCGACTATGTGCGGCTGATGGCGCACTTCGACTGGGTCCTGCCGGGCGTCGTCCACCGCGTGATCCACGAGGAGCTGGTCGCCGACCCCGAGGCCGAAATCCGCCGGCTGCTCGACGCGCTCGGTCTGCCGTTCGATGACTCCTGCCTGCGCTTCTACGAAAATACCCGCCCGGTCCGGACCGCCAGCTCGGAGCAGGTGCGCCGGCCGATCAGCAGCGAGGGTCTCGACCAGTGGCGGCGGTTCGAGGAGTGGCTCGGCCCGCTCAAGGCGGCGCTCGGCCCGGCGCTCGGCGGCTGGGATGATGCGCCAAAACCATAAGCGCGCCATTTTTTCACCCCGCGGCGACAAAGCAATTGACGCCCAATCCGCGCAGGCACAGTGTTGCAGGTGCGAAACAAGAGGGAACGACGATGCAATCGGCTCATTGGACCCGCCGCTCGGCGGCTATCTTGCTTGCTTCTACCGTGCTGGCCTCGCCGGGGATCGCGGCGGCCCAGGACACCGGCGCGGGCGAGCCGGCGGGAACCGCCGCCAAGACCGAGGTCGCCAGCGACAGCCAGGACATCATCGTCACCGCCCAGCGCCGCGCCGAGAATTTGCAGGACGTGCCGATCGCGATCACCGCGATCACCACCAAGACCCTCGAGGACAACCAGGTCGACGCGTTCGACGACTATGCGAAGATGGTGCCGTCCTTGTCGTACCGCTCGGCCGGGCCGGGGTTCGCCAACGTCTATTTCCGCGGCGTCGCCAGCGGCGAGAACGCCAACCACTCGGCCTCGCTGCCGAGCGTCGGCACCTATCTCGACGAGCAGCCGATCACGACCATCACCGGGGCGCTCGACCTCCACGTCTTCGACATCGCCCGGGTCGAGGCGCTCGCCGGCCCGCAGGGCACTTTGTACGGCGCCTCCAGCCAGGCCGGCACGGTCCGGCTGATCACCAACAAGCCGGATCTGAGCGGCACCTACGGCGCGGTGAACCTCGAGGTGAACAAGGTCGCCCACGGCGATTTCGGCTACACCGGCGAAGGCTTCGTCAACCTGCCCCTCTCGAGCAAAATCGCGGCGCGGGTCGTCGGCTGGTACCGGCGCGACGGCGGGTACATCGACAATATCGAGGGGCAATTGGTCTTCCCGCTCAAATATTGCTGCGACGAAGACGGCAATCTGATCGACGACCCGGGCGACGAGGTCACGGTCGACAATTCCGAGTTCGCCGAGGACGATTACAACGACGTCTACACCCACGGCGCCCGAGCCGCGCTGCGGATCGAGCTCGACGACAATTGGACCATCACTCCGCAGGTCATGGGCCAGCGGCAGAAGAGCTACGGCTCGTTCGCCGAGGAGAGCGGCCTGGGCGAGCTCGAGACGATGCAGTTCCACTATGAGAAGACCGACGACAAATGGTGGCAGGCGGCGCTGACCGTCGAGGGCAAGGTCGGCAATTTCGACATGACCTATGCCGGCGCCTACATGAAGCGCCAGATCGACGGCGAGTTCGACTATTCGGACTACACCTATTTCTACGACGCGCTCTACGGCTATGCGGTCTACTGGTACGACAACGACACCGGCACGGTCGTCGACCCGAGGCAGTGGATCGAGTCCGACGACAGCTTCACCAAGCAGTCGCACGAATTGCGCTTCACCTCGCCGGCCGACAAGCCGATCCGTCTGGTCGGCGGCCTGTTCTACCAGCGCCACACGCACAACATCGAGCAGAACTACATCATCGACAATCTGACCGACACGTTCGTCGTCACCGGAACCGACAGCAACATCTGGCTGACCAAGCAATTCCGGGTCGACCGCGACTATGCGGCGTTCGGCGAGCTATCGTACGACGTGATGCCCCGGGTGACCCTGACGGCCGGCGGCCGGCTCTACCGGTACAACAATTCGCTGATCGGCTTCTTCGGGTTCAACTCGAACTACAGCAGCCGGACCGGCGAAGCGGCCTGCTTCGGGCCGCCCGAGGTCGGCGGCTCCCCCTGCACCAACCTCGACAAGAGCACCAAGGGCAGCGGCTTCGTCCACCGCCTGAACGCGACCTACAAGCCCAACGACGACCTGCTGCTCTACGCCACCTGGTCGGAGGGCTTCCGCCCGGGCGGAATCAACCGGCGCGGCGAGCTGCCGCCCTACAAGCCCGACTTCATCGACAATTATGAGGCGGGCGCGAAGTTCAGCTTCGGCCGCGGGTCGCACTTCAACGTCGCCGTCTATCAGCTGAACTGGAAGGACATCCAATTGTCCTTCCTCGGCCAGAACGGCCTCACCGAGATCCGCAACGCGGGCAATGCGCGCATTCGCGGCATCGAGGCCGACCTGCTGCTGCGGCCGGTCGAAGGGCTCACGTGGAGCACCGGCGCGGCCTACAACAACGCCAAGCTGCGCAACGACTTCTGCCTGATCGCGGTGGAGAATTTCGACTGCACGGTGGACGTCGATCTCGACGGCGACGGCATTCCCGAGGAAAATGCGGAGCTCGCGCCTTCGGGCACGCGCCTGCCGCTGACCGCGCGCTGGAAGGCGAACAGCCGAGTGCGCTACGAATGGCCGCTGATGACCGACACGCGCGCCCACGTCCAGGCCAGCCTGACCTACGAGGGCGAGCGCCGGCGCGACCTGCGCACCGGCATCAACGCCATCTACGGCAACATGGACTCCTACACGCTGGTCGACGCCGCCGCCGGGGTCGAGCGCGGGCCGTGGACCGCGAGCCTGTTCGTCAAGAACCTGTTCGACGTGCGCGGCGAGCTCACCAAGAGCATCCAGTGCGTCGAGACGACCTGCGGCGATCCGGACGGGCTGACGGCGATGGGCGGCAAGATCTACACGACCGTGACCCGGCCGCGCACCATCGGACTGCGCATCGGACGCAAGTTCTAAAATTCCTCCCCGGCATTTGCCGGGGAGGGGGACCATCGAACGCAGATTCGATGGTGGAGGGGCTCTGCGCGGAAACGGCCCCTCCACCATCCCCGCCTGCGCGGGGACGGTTCCCCTCCCCTCGAAATCGAGGGGAGGAAATTGTACGGCCCCCACGAATGAAATATTTCGAGGACATCGCGGCCGGCGACGAGACTCTGTTCGGCCATTACGACGTCACCCGCGACGAAGTGCTCGAGTTCGCGAGCCGATACGACCCGCAGCCGTTCCACCTGTCCGACGAGGCCGCGGCCCGGACCCATTTCGGGCGGCTGTCGGCGAGCGGCTGGCACACCTGCGCGATGACCATGGCGGTGATCGCCCGCTACGTCGTCGCGGACGAGCAGGCGGGCCTCGGTTCGCCGGGGGTCGACGAGCTGCGCTGGCTGAAGCCGGTCTATCCCGGCGACCGGCTGACGGTCCGCGGGACGGTCGTCGAGAAAGTGCCGTCGCGCTCCAAGCCGCACATCGGGGTCATCCGGACGCGCACCACCGTCAGCAATCAGGACGGGCTCGACGTGATGAGCTTCGTCTCGATCGTCATGATGCAGCGCCGCCCAGAGGGCGATGGCTAGACGGGCGCCGGCTAGCGCTTACTCGGGCTGGGTCTCGGACCGCTCGCCGCCGACGACCCGGACTCGGCCGGACGAGCGCGCCCGTTCGATGCGGCGCTCGATGCGCGTCGACTGCTCACGCTCGGCCGTCGGCCGGGTCGCCCGCTCGATGCGCTGAGCTCGCCGCGCGGCCCGGCGGTCGCCGAAGCTCGAATCGCTTTCGCGAACCGACCGGGTGGTCTGGGTGCTCTGGGTCGTCTGCCCGCCGTTCGAGAAATCGGCCCAATTGTCGAGCAGCCTGCGGGTCGTGGTCGTGCCCGGGCTGTTGGCGCGCTCGGTCCAATATTGCCGCTCGGCGTCGGTCCACACGCGCGGGCGACGGTACCGGTCGTACACGTAATAGCCGGTGCCCGGGTAATAATAGCCGTTGTTCCAGCCCCAGTAAGGCGAATAGCCGTAGGCGGAGCGGTAGCCGTAGGGCGAATAGCCGTGGCCGTAGCCATAGCCGCCGTAATAGGGATCGTAATAGCCGCGGTCGCCGTAGCTGACCGACACGCCGCTGCCGTAGCCGAACGGGCTGTAGGTGGCGCAGCCGCCAAGGCCGGCGCCGGCGGCCAGCACGATCGCGGCGGTACGAAGATTGAGGATACGCATAACAGATCTCCGCGAGAGAGGAGTTGCGCTCGATTTCGTCCCCGGCGAGTGAACCGGGGCTGAATTAACCCGCTCTAGACGCGCCGGAAACCGCCGGTAATCAACCGGTTACGCCCTGCCTGGACTTGGCCCGGCGGCTCTTGGCGATATTCTTCGGGTCGAGCGGCCCGGTCGGCCGGACCTTGCGCTTCGCCTCGGCCCAGATCTGCCGGTAGGCGAGATAGCCGAAGACGGTGCCGACCAGCAGGAAGATCACCACCGCGATTCCCGAGCGGTGGCGCCGCTCGAGCTTGGGCTCGGCCGCCCAGACGAGGAAGGCCGACACGTCCCTGGCCATCTGGTCGACCGTCGGCGCCGGGTTGCCGGGCGCGTAGGTGACCTGGCCGTCGCTGACCAGCGGCGGCGGCATGGCGATGTTGAGGTTGGCGAAATAGGGGTTGTAGTGAAGGCCCTCGGGCGTTTTCGCCGCCGGGAATTCCTTGAGCAGCCTGGCCGGCTGGCGCTGGTAGCCGGTCAGCAGCGAGTAGGTGTAGGCGGCGCCCCCTTCCCGCGCCTTGGCGATCAGCGACAGGTCGGGCGGAAGCGCATTGTTGTTGGCCGCCCGAGCCGCGGTCTCGTTCGCGTACGGGCTCGGGAAATTGTCGGACGGGATCGCCTTGCGCGTGGCCGGCTCGCCGGTCTCGGGGTTCTCGGTCGGCACCTCGATCGCCCACTGGTTGGCGATCGCCTTCACCTCGGGCTCCTCGTAGCCCAGGTCGTGCAGGTCCCGGAACGCGACCAGGGAGAGGCCGTGGCAGGCCGCGCAGACCTCCTTGTAGACCTGGAACCCGCGCTGCAGCTGCTGGCGGTCGAACTTGCCGAACGGCCCGTCGCTGGCCAGCGCAAGGTGCTTGGGATGCTTGTGGAACTCTTCCTCGGCGCTCTTTTCGGGCGGCGATCCGAAGTAGCCGGACAGGTCCGTCACCAGCGAAACGAGCAGGACCAGCGCGAAACCGACTCCGATCGAACCCATGATGAAGCGCAGGAGCATCGACCGTTTCCCTATTCAGCCGCCGCCGGCGCGGCGCCCAGCGGAGCAGCTTCCTTCTTTTCCCCGTGGAGCACCGAGCTCGAGATCGAATCGGGCAGCGGCAGCGGCGTCTCGAACGCCGCGATCAGCGGCAGGATGACCAGGAAGTGAAGGAAGTAATAGGCGGTCGCCAGCTGGCCGATCGCCACCCACGGCTGGACCGCTGGCTTCATCCCGCACAGGCCCAGGACGAAGATGTCGAGCAGCAGGATCCAGAAGAAGCGCTTGAACACCGGCCGGTAATGCCCCGAGCGGACCGGCGACTTGTCGAGCCACGGCAGGAAGAACAAGAGCAGGATCGAGGCGAACATCGCCAGCACGCCCCACAGCTTGGCCGGCAGGATGAAGTCGACGGTGAACGCCCTGAGGATCACGTAAAACGGCCAGAAATACCATTCGGGGACGATGTGCGCCGGAGTCGCCAGCGGGTTGGCCGGAATGTAATTGTCGGGGTGGCCGAGCGCGTTGGGAGCGAAATAGAGCACCAGCGCGAACAGCGCGAGGAAGCCGGCCGCGAACCAGCCGTCCTTGGCGGTGTAGAACGGGTGGAACGGGAGCGTGTCCTTCTCGTCCTTGACGTCGACCCCGGTCGGGTTGCCCGAGCCCGGGATGTGCAGCGCCCAGATGTGGAGCACGACCACCGCGGCGATGATGAACGGCAGCAGATAGTGGAGCGAGAAGAAGCGGGTCAGCGCCGCCTGGTCGGGAGCGTAGCCGCCCAGCAGCCAGATCCGCACCGGCTCGCCGACCAGCGGGAAGGCCGAGAAGAAGCCGGTGATGACCTGCGCGCCCCAATAGCTCATCTGCCCCCACGGCAGCACGTAGCCCATGAAGGCGGTCGCCATCATCAGCAGATAGATGACCAGGCCGAGCATCCACACCAGCTCGCGCGGCGCCTTGTAGCTGCCGTAGAACAGGCCGCGGAAAATGTGGATGTAGGTGACGATGAAGAAGAAGCTCGCGCCGTTGGCGTGGGCGTAGCGCAGCAGCCAGCCGGCGTTGACGTTGCGCATGATGTGCTCGACCGAATTGAAGGCGCCGTCGGCCGACGCGTAATAATGCATCGCCAGGACGATGCCGGTGACGATCTGGATGGTCAGGAAGACGCCCGCGAGGACGCCGTAATTCCACCAATAGTTGAGGTTGCGCGGCACCGGGTAGCCGCCGCCGACCGCCCCGTAGACGAGGCGCGGCAGCGGCAGCCGCTCGTCGAGCCAGCGCATGAACGGCGATTTGGGTTCGTAGGGCCTCGCCCAGGAGAAGCTCATCTGGCGGTGATCCCCCTCAGCCGATCTGGACCACGGTGTCGGACAGGAACTGGTATTCGGGCACCTGCAGGTTGAGCGGCGCCGGGCCTTTGCGGATGCGCGCGGCGGTGTCGTAGTGCGACCCGTGGCACGGGCAGAAATACCCGCCGTACTCGCCGCGGTTCTCCCCCTCGCCGGTGCCCAGCGGGACGCAGCCCAGATGGGTGCAGACGCCCAGCGTGATCAGCCAGTTGGGCTTGCCCGGCTTGGTCCGCTCGGCGAGCGTCTGCGGATCGCGCAGATCGCCCAGCGGCACCTTGTTGGCCGCCGCGATCTCCTGCGGGGTCAGGTTGCGGACGAACACCGGCTGCTTGCGCCAGATGGTCTTGATCGCCTGCCCGGGGGCGATCTTGGAGATATCCACTTCCGTGGAAGCCAGCGCCAGGACATCCGCCGACGGGTTCATCTGGGTGATCAGCGGAAGGCTCGCCGCGACCACTCCGACACCGGCGAAGCTCAACGCCGCGACGTTGATGAAATCGCGGCGGCGGACGCCCTCGCCGCCATCTGCGTGGGCGATCTCGGAACCCTCTGCGGACTGTTCCAGCGTGGCCATTCGAACCCTTGTGACGCGAATTTGCCCGGGTGCCGGACAAGCACCGAGCGAGGCCGCCTCCGGCGTTCCCGGAGGCGATTGGCGCGCCTGATAGCGGGCGCGTCCTAGGCTGCCAAGGGGCGGAATTCGGGGCTCTTGATTGGCCGTCGCTTTGCCTTCATCGCCACCGCCATGAAACCCCTCGATGAGCAGCAGCAGGCGGCGCGCGACTGGTTCGAGGCGCTTCGCACCCGGATCTGCGCGGAGTTCGAGGCGATCGAGCGCGAGGCGGGCAGCGACGCGACGTTCGACTACACGCCGTGGGAGCGGACCGACACCGGCGGCGGCCCGGGCGCCAAGGATGGAGGGGGCGGCGTCCGCGGCCACATGGCCGGCCGGGTGTTCGAGAAGGTCGGGGTCAACGTCTCGACCGTCGGCGGCCGTTTCAGCGAAGAGTTCGCGGCCACCATCCCCGGCGCCGAGGAGGACCCGAGCTTCTTCGCCACCGGATTGAGCCTGGTCGCCCACATGGCCAACCCGCACGTCCCCGCGGTGCACATGAACACCCGCTTCATCACCACCACCCGGCGCTGGTTCGGCGGCGGCGCCGACCTCAACCAGGCGATCCCCTACCCGGAGGACACCGACGCGTTCCACGCCCGGCTGCGGGCCGCCTGCGCCGCCCACGACCCGACCTTCTATCCGCGCTTTTCCAAATGGGCCGACGAATATTTCTGGATCGCCCACCGCGCGGTGCCGCGCGGCGTCGGCGGCATCTTCTACGACCATCTCGAGGGGCATTTCGACGCCCATTTCGCCTTCACCCGCGACGTCGGCGAGGCGTTCCTCGACATCTTCCCGAAGATCGTCCGCAAGCGCATGGATACGCCGTTCACCGACGCGGAGATGGAAGCCCTGCTCGAGTTCCGCGGCCGCTACGTCGAGTTCAACCTGCTCTACGACCGCGGCACTCTGTTCGGGCTCAAGACCGGCGGCAACATCGACGCGATCCTGATGAGCCTGCCGCCGCTGGCCAAATGGGTATGATCCTCCCCGCAACGGGGAAGGGGACCATCCTCGCGAAAGCGGGGATGGTGGAAGGGGCCCCGCGCCAGGCTCAGTCCCCCCTCCGTCAGCGCTGCGCGCTGCCACCTCCCCGGCCCGCGGAGGGCCGATGAGCTACGATCCGGTCATCGACGGCGAGATCGCGGCGGTCGTCACTTACCTCGAGATGCTAGCCCCCCGCCCCGCGCCGGTGCCCGATTCGCCGCTGTCGCTGCGCCGCATCGAGCGCCCCGATCCGGAGCGATACCGGCGGCTGTTCCGGCTCGTCGGGGCACGCTGGCTGTGGTTCTCGCGGCTGGTGATGGCCGATTCGGAGCTGGCCGCGATCCTCGGCGATCCCGGGGTCGAGCTGTACGCGGTCGTCGACGGCGCCGGAAACGAGGCCGGCCTGCTCGAGCTCGACTTTCGCCAAGGGGGGCAGTGCGAGCTCGCTTTCCTGGGTCTGGTGCCCGAGCTCGCCGGCCAGGGCCACGGCCGCTGGCTGCTGGCGGAGGCGTTGCGGCTCGCGTGGCGACCGGACGTAACCCGCGTCCACGTCCACACCTGCACGCTCGACCACCCGGCCGCGCTTGGCGCCTACCGCCGCGCCGGCTTTGCCGCCTACAAGCGCGAGGTCGAGCGCTTCCCCGACCCGCGGCTCAGCGGCGTCCTGCCGCCCGACTGCGCTCCTCAGCTGCCGCTGGTCGGGACGCTGGCCTCCGCGGCGCCCTC
>DASTZO010000319.1:0-3213 GCA_035764265.1 Sphingomicrobium sp. | reverse complement strand
GCTGCTCGCCGGCGGCGCCCAGGCGGCGGTCGGGGCGATCCTGATCGGCCGGCTCGGCTGGCTGTCGGTCGCCGAGAACGAGCGCTACCAGCTGATGTCCGAAAGCAACCGGGTGCAGCTGATCATCGTGCCGCCGCGGCGCGGCTGGATCATCGACCGCCACGGCAAGCCGATCGCCATCAACCGGAGCGACTTCCGGGTCGACCTGATCCCGGAACAGCTCGGCGACGTCGAGCAGACGCTGACCACCCTGACCGAGCTGCTCGACCTCAACGTCGACGATGTCGACCGGATATTGAAGGAGCTCAAGGCGGCGCGCGGCTACCAGCCGGTCCAGGTGGCCGAGAACGTCCCCTACGAGAATTACGCGGCGGTGACGGTGCGGCTGCCCGAGCTTCCCGGGGTCCAGCCGATGCGCGGCTTCTCGCGCTATTACCCGGACGGGCCGGCGGTCGGCCATCTGGTCGGCTATGTCGGCGCCGCGTCGGCCAAGGAATATGAGAAAGAGAAGAACCCGCTGCTGATCACCCCGGGCTTCAAGATCGGCAAGGAGGGGCTCGAGGAGACGCTCGAGAAGAATTTGCGCGGCACTCCCGGCGGCCAGCGGGTCGAATTGACTGCGCGCGGCAAGCTGGTCCGCGAGCTGACCCCCAAGCCCGACCGCAGCGGGGCGACGGTGCCGCTGGCGATCGATTCCGACCTGCAGGAGTTCGCCGCCCGGCGGCTCGGCGAGGAATCGGGCTCGGTGGTGGTGCTCGATTGCCTGACCGGCGACGTCCTGGCGCTGGTGTCGATGCCGGCCTACGACCCCAACAGCTTTTCGGACGGCATCGGCCGCACCGAGTGGAAGATGCTGTCGGAGGACCCGCGCCGGCCGCTGCTCAACAAGGTGCTGAACGCGCTCTACCCGCCGGGCTCGACGATCAAGCCGATGGGCGCGCTGGCCCTGCTCCAGCATGGAGTCGAGCCGCAGGAGCGAATCTTCTGCCCGGGCGGCTACCGGCTCGGCAACCGCTTCTTCCGCTGCCTCGGCCGCCACGGCAGCGTCGACATGCGCCGGGCGATCGCCAAGAGCTGCAACACCTATTTCTACGCGATGGGCCACCGCATCGGCTACGACAGGATCGCGCCGATGGCCAAGCGGCTCGGGCTCGGCCAGAAGTTCGACCTGCCGGTGGTCAGCCAGAGCTACGGCACCGTCCCCGACAGCGAGTGGAAGGAGCGGCGCTACAAGCAGAATAAACGGCTGATCGAGCGGCCGGATTGGACCGCGTCGGACACCCTCAACGCGTCGATCGGCCAGGGCTTCCTGATCATCAACCCGATGCAGCTGGCCGTGATGGGCGGACGGATCGCGTCGGGCCGCGACATCCAGCCGCGCCTGATCGGGGTCGGCAAGAAACCGGCGCCGCTGCTTGGCCTGCCGGTCGAGCATCTCGAGATCGTCCGCGGCGGCATGTGGGAGGTGGTCAACGGCGACGGCACCGCGGGCGCCAGCAGGCTCCCGCTGCCCGGCATCGAGATGAGCGGCAAGACCGGCACCGCGCAGGTGCGGCGGATCGCCGGCGGCCAGCGCGGCCAGAGCGGCGAGTGGAAGTACCGCGACCACGGCCTGTTCGTCTGCTTCGCCCCGTCCGCCAACCCGCGCTACGCGGCCTCGGTGGTGATCGAGCACGGCCTCGGCGGCGCCCGCGCCGCTGCGCCGGTGGCCAAGGATGTTCTGACCTTCCTGTTCGACCGGGCCAAGGCGCTGGAATCGCTGGCCGCGCTCGAGCAGCAATGGGGCGGCACGCTGGCCGAGCGGACCGCCCGCCGGGCCGCGGCGATCAAGGCGGCGTCCGACGCCCGGGCCGGCGCATGATCTCGTCGGCGATCATCCCCCAGCCGCTGGCCAGGCTGCCGTGGCGGTTGATCTTCCTGGTCGCGGGCATCGCCGGCATCGGCCTTCTCACGCTCTATTCGGCGGCCGGCGGCTCGATCCGCCCATGGGCACTCCGGCAGGGCACGACCTTCCTGTTCTTCCTGTGCGTCGCGGTGGCGATGTCGTGGGTGAAGGTCTCGACCATCAAGAGCCTCGCCTTCCCGGTCTACGGGGCCGTGCTGGTGATGCTGATCCTGGTCGAGATGCTCGGCTTCGTCACCAAGGGCGCGCAGCGCTGGCTGGACGTCGGCTTCATCCGCCTCCAGCCGAGCGAGTTCATGAAGCCGGCGATCGTGCTGGTGCTCGCGCGCTTCTACGAACTGCTTCCGGTCGGCTACATCCGCAAGTGGCGGGCGATCTGGCCGGCGGGACTGCTGATCGGCGTTCCCGCCGCGCTGATCCTGGTCCAGCCCGATCTCGGCACCTGCATCATGGTCGTTCTCGGCGGGCTGACGGTGATGTTCGTCGCGGGCGTGCCGATGCGCCTGTTCCTGGGCGGAGCGGCGGCGCTGGCGGTCGCGGCGCCGATCGCCTTCAGCATGATGCACGAATATCAGCGCAAGCGCGTGTTCACCTTCCTCGACCCGGAAAGCGATCCGCTGGGCGCCGGCTATCACATCAGCCAGTCAAAGATCGCGATCGGCTCGGGCGGCATCTTCGGCAAGGGCTTCCTGAACGGCAGCCAGAGCCACCTCGACTATCTGCCCGAAGGCCACACCGATTTCGCCTTCGCGGCGATGGTCGAGGAATGGGGGCTACTCGGCGGAGTGCTGCTGATCGTCGCGTTCGGGGCCGTGATCCGCTGGGGGATGACGGTCAGCCTGCGCTCGGCGAGCCGCTTCGCCCAGCTCGCCGCCGCCGGCCTGTCGGCGACGATCTTCTTCTATGTCGCGATCAACCTGATGATGGTCATGGGGCTCGCCCCGGTGGTCGGGATCCCGCTTCCGCTGGTCAGCTTCGGCGGCTCGGCGGTGATGACGGTGATGCTGTGCCTGGGGCTGCTGATGGCGCTCGAGCGGCAGCAGCGGACGACGTCGAAGCTCGCCTGACCCCGGACCTTCGCCGGTTGAATGCCAGGCGTTGCACCCCACCTTGGCCCATGCTACCGGCGCCGCCGCGCAACGAGCGGACGGCCGCCGGCGCGACTGCCTGACGGCATTGGACGCATAGCTCAGTTGGTAGAGCAGCTGACTCTTAATCAGCGGGTCCTAGGTTCGAGCCCTAGTGCGTCCACCATTCTTTTCAAAGACTTAGAAGAATGGCGCCGCAGACGGTGCCAGCTAAAGTAGTCA
>DASTZO010000318.1:0-4331 GCA_035764265.1 Sphingomicrobium sp. | reverse complement strand
TCGAGGCTGCCCCCCATCAGCCGTCCGCCGAGCAGCGCCCCCTCGGCCGCTCCGGTGATGTCGCCCGGCGACTGGCCGAGCAGCAGGTTGAACGCGTCGAGCCCGAGCAGCTTGACGGCGCCGCCCACCAGCAGCCCGCCGAGAGCGCCGCCGGCAATGGCCCACGCCGTCGAGCGCCCCGAGGCGAAGCCCGCCGCGGCGATTCCGAAGCTGACTCCGGCGCCGCCCATCAGGGCCGCGGCGATGGTCAGCCACATCAGCACCAGCAGCACCGAGGCCGCGCCCATGCCGGGCGCCAGCGGCTGCGACGCCCCGGCAAAGCCGTAGAACAGCCCGCCGACGAGCCCGGCGACCCCGGCCCCGATCGTCCCGGCCCCGCCGAGCAGGAAAAACCGCCGCCAGCCATGAGCGGCCGCGGAATCGCCCGCGGACTCGCGAGCGGGCGGCGCCGGGCCCGGGCTGTCCGGCCCGTCGCCGGCCGATTCCACGGGCGCGATGAAGCGGTAGCCGTGCTTGGGGACCGTGGCGATGAAGCGCGGGCTGGCGGCGTCGTCGCCGAGCCGGCCGCGGAGCGTCTTGATGCACTGGGTGAGCGCCTCGTCAGTGACCGGCACTCCGCGCCACACCTCGTCGAGGAAGCGGTCCTTGGAGACCAGCCTGCCGGCTTCGCGCACCAGCAGAGCGAGGGCATCGAGATAGCGGGCATTGAGCTCGACCGGCTCGCCGTCGAGCGTCAGCCGGCGGTTGCCGGGGTCGAGCGTGAAGCGGTGGAAGCGAAAGCTGCCCAATGTCATCCCCGGCGCGTCATTTTTCAGCATAACCTCACAAGTTGCTCATGCCCTTCACCGGCGCCCGTGCCAGGTTGAAAGCCTGATTCACCCGGTGGAGGCAAGTCAAATGGCAAGGGAGGCCCGCAAGGGCGGTGGGCGCAGCTGGAGC
Organism: Sphingomicrobium sp.; assembly: GCA_035764265.1. Lineage (GTDB taxonomy): Bacteria > Pseudomonadota > Alphaproteobacteria > Sphingomonadales > Sphingomonadaceae > Sphingomicrobium. The sequence goes on along the minus strand of DASTZO010000318.1, from coordinate 3,392 downwards.
CCGTGGCGGATCGCCGGCTGGAGCATCCCCGCGCTCCTCCTGCTGCTGCCCGCGGTCGCGATGCAGTTCACGAGCGAGGTCGACTGGACCGCGTCCGATTTCGTCTTCGCCGGAATGCTGTTCGGGAGCGTCGGCCTGGCCTTCGAGCTCATCGTCCGCAAGTCGCGCAGCCTCGCCTATCGCTTCGGCGCCGGGCTCGCGGTCGTCGCCGCTTTTCTCACCGTGTGGGTCAACGGCGCGGTCGGGATGATCGGCTCGGAGGACAATCCCTACAATCTGGTCTTCGGCGGAGTGCTGGTCGTGGCGCTGGTCGGGGCGGTACTCGCCCGGTTCGAGGCGTCCGGAATGGGGCGGGCGATGGCGGTGACCGCGGTCGCGCAGGCGGCGGCCGGCGCGGTCGGCTTCGCCACCGATGCCCGTGGGGCGGCGCTCAGCATGGCCTTCGCCGGCCAGTGGCTGCTGTCGGCCGCTTCGTTCCGGAATGCGGCTCGCGAGCAGGCGGCGGCGAACGGCGCGAATTAGGGCCCGGCAATCGCGGCTTTTGCGGCTGCCGCGGTTTCGCGTAGAGGCGGCGGCGATGCTGAGCCTGCCGAACCTGCTGACCCTGTCGCGGATCTTCGCGGTCCCGATCCTGGTGTTCCTGCTGTGGCGGCCGACGCCGATCGACTATGCGATCACCTTCGTCCTCTACTGCATCGTCGGCGTCACCGATTATTTCGACGGCTATCTGGCCCGCGCGCAGGGGCGGATCTCGAGGCTCGGCCAGTTCCTCGACCCGATCGCCGACAAGATCATGGTCGCCGCGGTGATCGTCATGCTGCTCGCCTCGCGGCGGGCCAACGGCGAGCCGCCGATCATCCAGGACCTGCACGTGATCCCGGCGCTGATCATCCTCTTGCGCGAGATCATCGTCTCGGGCCTGCGCGAATTCCTCGCCGAGGTGCGGATCGGGGTGCCGGTGAGCGCGCTCGCCAAATGGAAGACGACGCTGCAGCTGGTCGCATTGGGCGCGCTGATCCTCGGCGGGGCGGTCCCCGCCCAGCCGTGGGTCCACGACGTCGGCCTCGCCAGCCTGTGGGCGGCCGCGGCCCTCACCCTGGTCACCGGCTACGACTATCTGCGCACCGGCCTCAGGCACATGGACTGAAGCGCGCAGCCATGCCGGGGGCATGGCGAGCACTGGAAGCGCGCGGACTAATCGATTTTGCGCGTCGTCCTGACCAAGTTTAATCGTTTCCCTCGATGCCGCGCCCGGCCTAGGGCAGGCTCGGACATCCAAACGGAGAGGCGAGGATCATGGACGCAAAGACCGGCGAATCGATGGGCTGCCCGGTAGATCGCCCGACCAGTGTGCGCTCGCTGCTCGGCCGCACCAACCGCGACTGGTGGCCCGAATCCCTGCCGCTGGAGATTCTCAACCAGGGCGGCCTTTCGCCCGACCCGATGGGCGACGATTTCGATTATGCCGCGGCGTTCGAGGCGCTCGACTACCAGGCGCTCAAGGACGATTTGAAAGCGCTGATGACCGACAGCCAGCCGTGGTGGCCGGCCGATTACGGGCATTACGGGCCGCTGTTCATCCGCATGGCCTGGCATGCCGCGGGCACCTACCGCACCGCCGACGGCCGCGGCGGCGCCAACAGCGGGCAGCAGCGGTTCGCGCCGTTGAACAGCTGGCCGGACAACGGCAACCTCGACAAGGCCCGGCGCCTGCTGTGGCCGGTCAAGCAGAAATACGGCCAGAACATCAGCTGGGCCGACCTGTTCATCCTCGCCGGCAACGTCGCGATCGAATCGATGGGCGGGCCGATCTTCGGCTTCGGCGGCGGCCGCAAGGACGTGTTCGAGCCCGAGCGCGACATCTATTGGGGCGCCGAGGAGAAATGGGTCAACGAGGGCTCGGAAACCCGCATCCAGCCCGACCGCGAGATGGAGCTCGAGCACCCGCTGGCGGCGATCCAGATGGGCCTCATCTACGTCAACCCCGAAGGCCCGGGCGGGGTCCCCGACCCGCTGCAGTCGGCGCGCGACATCAAGATCACCTTCGAGCGCATGGCCATGAACCACGAGGAGACGGTCGCGCTCACCGCCGGCGGGCACACGTTCGGCAAGGCGCACGGCGCCGGCGACCCGAGCCTGGTCGACGCCGCGCCCGAAGCCGCCGACATCGCCTTGCAGGGCCTGGGCTGGGCGAGCGCGCACGGCAGCGGCTTTGGCGAGCACACGATCACCAGCGGCATCGAAGGCTCGTGGGTCAACACGCCGACCCAATGGTCGGAGAATTATTTTCGCCTGCTGCTCGACTATGAGTACGAGCTCGTCACCAGCCCGGCGGGCGCCAAGCAGTGGCGGCCGATCGACCAGCGCGAGGAGGACATGGCCCCGGCGGCCCACGACCCGTCGAAGCGCGTCCCGACGATGATGACGACGGCGGACATGGCGCTCAAGCTCGACCCCGAGTTCCGGGTGATCTCGGAGAAGTTCCGCAAGGACCACGAGGCGTTCAAGGACGCGTTCGCCCGCGCCTGGTTCAAGCTCACCCACCGCGACATGGGCCCCAAGGCCCGCTACCTCGGACCGGAAGTGCCGGACGAGGATCTGATCTGGCAGGACCCGGTGCCCGCCGGAAAGCAGCCTTCCGACGCGGACGTCGCGGCGTTCAAGACCAAGGTCCTCGGCGCGGGCTTCACCGTCGGCGAGCTGGTCAAGACCGCCTGGGCGTCGGCCTCCACCTACCGCCGGTCGGACCACCGCGGCGGCGCCAACGGCGCGCGCATCCGGCTGGAGCCGCAGCGCAACTGGGCGGTCAACGAGCCCGAGGAGCTTGGCCGAATTCTCGCGAAGATCGACGAGCTGCGCGGATCGCTGTCGATGGCCGACGCGATCGTGCTCGCCGGCACCGCGGCGGTCGAGAAGGCGGCCCAGGACGCGGGCTTCAAGGTCGAAGTCCCGTTCACCGGCGGCCGCGGCGACGCGACCCAGGACTGGACCGATGCCGACAGCTTCGCGGTGATGGAGCCGGCGGCCGACGGCTTTCGCAACTATCTGAAGACGAAGCATTCGGTGAAGACCGAGGAACTGCTGGTCGACCGTGCCTCGCTGCTCGGCCTGTCCGTGCCGGAAATGACGGTGCTGCTGGGCGGGCTTCGCGTGCTCGGCGCCAATCACAAGGACCGGCCGGAGGGTGTGTTCACCAACCGCAAGGGCCAGCTGACCAACGACTTCTTCGTAAACCTCCTCGACAACGATAGCTTCTGGGAAGTGATCGACACGAGCGCCGACGAGGAGTTCATCGGCTACGACCGCGGCGGCAACCAGGAGAAATGGCGCGCGACGCGCACCGACCTCATCTTCGGGTCGAACAGCCAGCTCCGCGCGGTTGCCGAAGTCTA
>DASTZO010000317.1:0-9719 GCA_035764265.1 Sphingomicrobium sp. | reverse complement strand
ACGCACACCGCCGAGGTGGCGGTGAACAAAGCGGTCAGCAGCGGCGCCCCGCCGGGCCCGGCGCGGGCGGCCGGAATCATCAGCAGCGCGGTGCCGATCAGGATCGCGACGAAAAAGGCGATCGGCACCAGCCGGGCCGGGTTGCGGATGGAGCTCAGCGGCATCCGTGCGTCGCGGACTTGGCGATGACGAAGCGGGAGCTGGATTCCGGTGCGGGCATCGGCGGCTCGTTGCACTGCCGAAAATTGGCTGGCAAGGCCACTGGGACGCGCCGGCAGGCGGCGCAACCAGGGGTGAGAACGCGTGAACGAGAGTGTGTCGACGGTCGCCGCTTTTCCAGAATTGTTCGGAGTGCCCGTCGAGTTCGTGCTGTTCGGGCTGATGCTCGCGGCGATCGCGGCGTTCCACCGCCATGTGCTGCCGATCGCCGCGGCGGGCCTGGTGGCGATCCTCGCCTACCAGGGGCTGGTCACCCAGTTTCCGACCGGCCCGGGGCTCGGAGCGCTCGGCGAGCATCTCGCCCATGAGTGGGTGACCCTCACCAACCTGCTGCTGCTGCTGGTCGGGTTCGAGATCCTGTCCAACCAGTTCGAGCAGAGCAACGTCCCCGACCATCTGCCGCGGCTGCTTCCCGACGGCTGGACCGGCGGGCTGGTGCTGCTTGCCATGGTGTTCGTGATGTCGATGTTCCTCGACAATATCGCCGGGGCGGTGCTCGGCGCGGTGATCGCCCGCCACGTCTACAAGGGGCGCGTCGGGGTCGGCTTCCTCGCCGCGATCGTCGCCGCCGCCAATGCCGGCGGAGCGGGCAGCGTCATCGGCGACACCACGACCACGCTGATGTGGCTGCATGGAGTGTCGCCGATTGCGGTGCTTCCGGCCTATGCGGCGGCGATCCCGGCGTTCGCGGTGTTCGCGGTCGCCGGCTCCTGGGCCCAGCACCGCCACCAGCCGATCCTCGCCCACAACGAGCCCGACCACCCGCTGCAGTGGCGGCGGATCACGATCGTCGGGGTCATCCTGGCGGCCGCGGTCGCGGCGAACATCTGGGCGAACGCGACCGGGGTCGGCGAGGCCGCCCCGTGGCTCGGCCTGGCGATCTGGGGCGCGATCCTCGCCACCAGCCCGGCCGGCCCGCCGGAGTGGTCGGTGGCCAAGCCGGCCGCGCAGGGCGCGCTGTTCCTGGTGCTGCTCGTCGCGGCGGCGTCGCTGATGCCGGTCGACAGCCTGCCGAGCCCGGGCTGGGAGTCGGTCGCCGCGCTGGGTTTCCTGTCGGCGGTGTTCGACAACATCCCGCTGACCATGCTGGCATTAAAGCAGGGCGGCTACGACTGGGCATTGCTGGCTTATGCGGTCGGGTTCGGCGGCTCGATGATGTGGTTCGGGTCGTCGGCGGGAGTGGCGGTGACGGTGATGTACCCGGAGGCGCGGTCGGCGTGGCGGTGGCTGAAGGAAGCCTGGTTCGTGCCGATCGCTTATGTGGTCGGGTTCGCCGCCCAGATGCTGCTGATCGGCTGGGTTCCGGAAAATCGCGGCTAGCGGCCCGAGTCGCGGTATGGGACCTTGTCGAGCTTGGCGCGCAGCTGCTCGATCGCCGAGTCGGGCTCGGGCGGGACGTCGCCGGTGTAGCGCGCCTCGAGCGAGGCTTCCTCGTCGGTCAGGCCGCGAAGGAAGGTGATGGTCAGCCGGCGGCCGAACACCTCGTCGCCGCGGATCTTGAGCTCGGCCTCGGAATCGGGGGGAAGCGTGGCGCGGATCGTCTCGAGGAAGCGGATCAGGTCGTCGAGCGAGGTGTATTCGCTGATCTCGATGAAGTCCTTGACGCGTCTGGGCACTGAAAGCTTTCTCCGCGGAGGGCCGGCGCGTGGCGAGCTGGCGCCGTTATAGCCCGCCCGGCGAGCGTGGAAACCCGTCCCGAAACGGGCTGCCAATCGGGCGTCCGGGCGGTTGTCCGGGCGGTTAACAATGTGTATACAAAGCTTTGCGGCCCGGGGGGATTTCGCATGCTGAAAGTCTTGGCAGGTCTGGCTCTGGCGGCGGGCGCGGCGCCCGCGTGGGCGGCCTCGCAGCCGACCGACTTCGGGGTCCGGGCGGTGTCGGGCGAGGCGGCGCTGGCCAGCGAGCCGGCGGCGGCCGCGTCGGTGGCAACGGCGGCGGCCGTGCCGGGCGGGCGGATCAGCCTGACGGCGGCGGCCAGCCTCGGCTCCCAATGGGGCCGCGTGACGAGCACCTGGCGCTCGCGCGAGCACAACCGCCGAGTCGGCGGGGTCCGCAACAGCTTCCATCTGAGCGGCCGGGCGATCGACATCGCCCGCCGGCCCGGGGTCAGCCACGCGCAGATCGCGGCCGCGTTCCGCAACGCCGGCTACCGGCTGATCGAATCGCTCGACGAGGGCGACCACAGCCATTTCGCGTTCGGCACCGGCGCCGCGGCGCCGTCCTACCGGCCGCTGCAGCAGCAGCGCACCGCCGCGACCCAGTGGCGGGTGGTGACGGCGGCGAGCGCCATCCTGAAATAGGCTGTGCGGGGCCGCGAGCCGGCCCGGCTCGCTCAATCCGCGATCAGTGGGAAGCGAAGACCTTCGTCTTGCCGGCGCGGTCGAACAGGATCACTTGGTACGGCTCCGAGTGGCCGCCCTGCTCCATCCCCGGAGTGCCCGCGACCATGCCGGGAACCGCGATCCCCGCCGCCTTGGGCTTCTGCGCGAGCAGCCGCTTGATGTCGGCGGCGGGGACGTGGCCCTCGATCGCATAGCCGCCGATCTCGGCGGTGTGGCACGAGCGCAATTTGTCGGGAACTCCCAGCCGGCGCGCGGTCGGGGTGACGTTCTCGACGTCGTTGACCTTGACCGTGAAACCGGCCGCCTTCATCCGCTCGACCCAGATCCGGCAGCAGCCGCAAAAGGCGGTCTTGGTGACCAGCAGGGTCGCCGCGACGGCGCCTTCGGCCGATGCCAGCAGGGCCAGCGGGGCGACAATCCTGAAGAGGGTACGGGGGAGCGTCATCTTGCCTCCATGCGCGAAAATCCCCGGCCTCATCAAGCCCGGCGGATTTACCGGAGCTGACCGGCGAGCAGCTCGAGCAGGCCCTCGTGCGGCAGGTTGGGGGTACAGGGCTTTTGGGGCCAGGCGGTTCGCTCAAGCGGGCAACAACGATATGCGCGTCCGCTGGTGTCCTTGGCGGTGGCCGTTCCGTTCGGCGCGGCGACGCAACGGCCCATGGTCCACGGACGACGGATCGTTTCGCGAGTCGGCGGGGGTGGGCCTAGAATGCGCCGGCGGCCGCCGGGACCCGGCTGGGCCGACGAGGAGGTCTTTCGCCTTATGCCGCTGCCGCGCCTGTTCCGCCTCGCCTCGCGCGCGATCGCGATCGACCTCGGCACCGCCAACACGGTGGTCTACGTGCAGGGGCGCGGGATCGTCATCAGCGAGCCCTCGGTGGTGGCGATGGAGGTGCTGAACGGGGTCCGGCGGGTGAAGGCGGTCGGAGCCGACGCCAAGCTGATGATGGGCAAGACCCCGGACTACATCAAGACCATCCGCCCGCTGCGCAACGGAGTGATCGCCGACCTCGAGGTCGCCGAGCAGATGATCAAGCATTTCGTCGAGAAGGCGCAGGGCGGGCGAAGCCGCCTGTCGCGCCGGCCCGAGATCGTGCTGTGCGTTCCGAGCGGCTCGACGTCGGTCGAGCGGCGGGCGATCCGCGACGCGGCGTCGCACGCCGGGGCGAGCCAGGTGTCGCTGATCGACGAGCCGATGGCCGCCGCAATCGGCGCCGGCCTGTCGGTCACCGATCCGGTCGGCTCGATGGTCGTCGACATCGGCGGCGGCACCACCGAGGTCGGGGTGATCTCGCTGCGCGGGCTCGCCTACAGCCAGTCGGCGCGGATCGGCGGCGACAAGATGGACGAGGCGATCAGCTCGTATGTGCGGCGCAACTACAATCTGCTGATCGGCGAAGCGACCGCCGAGCGGGTCAAGAAGGAAATCGGCACCGCCAAGCCGCCCGAGTCCGGCAAGGGGCTGGTCGCCTATGTCCGCGGCCGCGACGTCGCCAAGGGCGTGCCGAGCGAGATCAGCCTCAACCAGGCCGAGATCGCCGACGCGCTCGCCGAGCCGGTCGCCCGGATCGTCCACATCGTCCGGGTCGCCCTCGAGCACACCCAGCCGGAAATCGCCGCCGACATCATCGACGAGGGGATCACTCTGACCGGCGGCGGGTCGCTGCTGCGCGGCATCGAGGAGGTGCTCGCCGACGAGACGGGACTGCCGGTGCGGGTCGCCGAGGACCCGATGAGCTGCGTCGCGCTCGGCGCCGGGCGGACCCTCGAGGACCCCGATTACCGCGGCGCGCTGCACCCCGTCTGAACCGCCGCGGCCAGGTTTTTATAACCTAACTGGTAAAAAGCGCTTGACAGCGCCAAGCTCATTCGGTACACGACAGGAATAGTGACAAATGGCCGGGCAGGCGCAGAAGGATTTGTTTCACAACGAGGCGCTGCAGGTGCTCGACGCGGTGGTCGCGGCCGCCGTCGAAGGGCTCCCGCAGGCGGCCCCGCCGGCGTCGCCGGCGGTCGGGAGCGGCTATATCGTCGGGAGCAGCTATATCGTCGGGAGCAGCCCGAGCGGCGACTGGGCCGGGCACGCCAACCAGCTCGCCGCCTACACCAGCGGCGGCATGGCGGTCTACCGCAACGGATCGTGGGAAATCGGCAAGCTGCGCGGTTCCGAAGTCATCGTCGACGGCCAGAAAGTGGTCGGGGCGCGCGGAGCGACGATCGCGTCCCCGGCGGGCGGCACCATGGTCGACACCGAAGCCAGGGCGGCGATCGGCGAGATCCTCGCCGCGATGCGCGAGCACGGGCTGATCGCAAGCTAGGAAACCGGCGCTGAACCGGCGAATTAGTGCGAAGACAGCCGATAGTTGAGGCTTTTGGGCAACAGCTGGCGCGAAGACCGACCTTGCGCGGAAACCGGCGCTCTCATAATGTGTTCGGGCAGTTCAACTCCAGAACGCACGCTGAAAGGGGACAATTATGCGCAAGCTGGCCATTGGCATGGCGCTCGCATCGACGATGTTGGCCACGCCGGCCGTCGCTCGCGACGGTTCGCTCTACGCCGGTATCGAAGGCGGACTGATGCTCGTCGAGGATCTCAACCTCGATTATTCGGATGAGGGACTATTCCCTTTCCAGCCGAGCGAGATCGAAGATGCCGTCATCGTCAAGCACAAGACCGGCTTCGACATCGACGGGATCGTCGGTTACGATTTCGGAATGGTCCGCGTCGAGGGCGAGCTTGCCTACAAGCGCGCCAGCGTTGACGAGCTCGAGCTCAGCCCGTTCATTTCCGACGAGGGCCCGGGCGATAACTTCGATGCCGACGGCCGCGCCACCGCCATTTCGGCAATGGTCAACCTCCTTCTCGATTTCGGCGATGACGACGGCTGGAGCGGCTATGTCGGTCCCGGCTTCGGACTGGCCCGAGTCAAGTATCGCGCCGATGCGGACGAGGTTGGAATCAGCTTCCGCGACACCGACAGCACGCTTGCCTGGCAGGTCATCGCCGGGGTTCGCACGGCCCTGAGCCCCAACATCGACCTCGGCTTGAAGTATCGTTTCTTCAACACGGGCCGGATCAAGTTCCACGACGAGGATGCCGGTTCTGGCGTAGTTGGCGGAGTTACGCCAGTTGATCTCATCGGCAAATGGCGCTCCCACAGCCTGCTGGCGAGCCTGATCTACAACTTCGCCGCGCCGCCGCCGCCGCCGCCGCCTCCGCCGCCTCCGCCTCCGCCGCCTCCGCCGCCTCCGGCGACGCAGACGTGCCCGGACGGTTCGGTGATCCTGGCGACCGACGTGTGCCCGGTTCCGCCGCCGCCGCCGCCGCCGCCGCCGCCGGAGCCGGAGCGCGGGTAAGCGACGGCGTCAGCCAGGCTGACGCAGGAAATGCCGGCCCGGGGGTTCGCCTCCGGGCCGGTTTTCTTTTGGGGGACGCGCGCGCGAAGGCGCCGTTCGACAGGGCAAGCCAGCACAAGGAACCCGCCGGAGAGGCGCGGGTCCTGGGGCGAGGCTATTTGCTGGAAGCCACCTGCTGGCCGGCCGGCTGATCCCACCCGTAGACGTCCGACAGATAGGTAACTCCGCTGCTGCTCGGCTGGGCGGTCAGATAGGTCAAATAGATCGGCACCCCCTGCGGGATCTGGACTCGGATCTCCGGGTCCTTGGACGGAGCGAGGGGCTCGCGGCCCATCAGCCACCGGGCGAGGCGCTTGGCATCCTCGAGCCGGACGCAGCCATTGCTGAGCGTCCGCTGGGATTTGGCGAAATACTCCCGGGTCGGGGTGTCGTGCAGGTAGATGTCCTCGCCGCTCGGAAAGCGGAACTTCATCTCGCCCATCGAATTGCCGGGCCCCGGCTTCTGGCGGACGCGGATCTGGGTCTTGCCGGCGGCGACGGCTTTCCAGTCGACCGAGTCCGCCGGCAGGACCGCCGCCTCCTCGCTCCAGTCCGCCATCACCTCGTAGCCGCGGCTCTTGAGATAGCCGAGCCCCTGCTTGAGCACGTTGGGGGCGACGGTCTTGCGGACCAGATGGTGAGGCACGTTCCAGTAGGGATTGAAGGTCACATAGTGGATCATGCTGGCGATCAGCGGCGTCGGCAGGTCGCGGGTGCCGACGACGACCTTCATCGAATCCACCGGCTGGCCGTTCTCGTACATCGTCAGCCGTTGGGTGGCGGAATCGACGACGATGTAGCGGCCGCCGGCCGGCAATGGCCGTGCCCGCTCGAGGTTGGCGAGCAGGCGCGGGTCCGGCCCGGTTCCGGACGCCTGGGCCTGCAGCCACGCCGCTTCGCGGATCTGGGCATAGGTCGGGTTGATGCTGGACACCGCATTCACGTGCGCCTCGAGCGACGGCGCCGCGGCCGCGGTCAACAGGATCTGGTCGGGCCGCGTGTTCTGGGGCGCGAGCACCGGATAGGCGTAGATCATCCGCGGCGTCGGACGCTTGAGCGCCTGGACGTACATCACCCAGGCCGCGGACAGAATCTGCTCGGCCGCCATGACGTCGGAGGGGCTGCCGCTCGCGGCGCGGGTGATCGCGGCCTCGACCTGGGAGGCGAGCTGCGGCCCGGACGCAAGGCCGTCGAACTGGGCGCGCCTGAGGATCGAGACGAGCTTGCCGGCGGCCGGGTTCGCCGCGCCGCCGCGGAACCACATCGGGGCCGACCGATAGGTGTTGTAGAACGCCGTGACCGCGCCCGCGGAGGGCAGGCTCGCCGGCTGCACCACGGCTACCGGAACAATTGCCTGGGCGGACGCGGCGGTCGCACCCACGACCGGCACCAGCATCGTCGCGCAAGCGAAGGATCGAAGGAACCGCGATTTCATGCCCGTCCTCTAGCGACGCGAAGATGAATAGCGCCCGTATGGGCGTGCGCTCGGAAAATTGCCACGTCGCGACCGCAATGTCAGCGACTTCGAGCCATTTTCCAGATGATTGGTCCGCTTCTGGCGCCGCAATGTGTCCCCCGGGCACCACTTTCGAGGCGGCGACGCCCCTCTTGGTGATTGCCCAATTCCATAGCATAGGCCCCGCGTCATCTGGCGCATTGAAGGGCGAACATGGACATCCAGGGAATATCGGCGGTGGTCACCGGAGCGGCCTCGGGGCTCGGCGAGGCGACGGCGCGCGAGCTTGCGCGGCGCGGCGCCAAGGTCGCGGTGTTCGACCGCGACGCGGAGAAGGGCGAACGGGTGGCGGCGGAGATCGGCGGCCTGTTCTGCGAGGCCGACGTGACCAGCGACGAGAAGGTCGCGGCGGCGTTCGCCAAAGCGCGCGAGGCGCACGGCCAGGAGCGCGTGCTGGTCAATTGCGCGGGCGTCGCCAACGCCGCCAAGACCGTCGGCCGCGACAAGGAAACGGGGGCGATCAAATTCTACCCGATGCAGCAGTTCGAGCTGGCGATCGCGATCAACCTCGTCGGCAGCTTCCGCTGCATCGCCCACGCCGCGGCCGGAATGGTGGCGCTCGACCCGCTCGAGGACAATGAGCGCGGCTGCATCGTCAACACCGCCTCGGTCGCCGCCCAGGACGGCCAGATCGGCCAGGCCGCCTACTCGGCCTCGAAGGGCGGGGTGCTGGCGATGGCGCTGCCGATCGCGCGCGACCTGATGAACGACGGGATCCGGGTCAACACCATCCTGCCCGGAGTGTTCAAGACGCCGATGGTGGCGATGATGCCGAGCCAGGTGCAGGAGGCGCTGGGAGCGCAGGTGCCGTTCCCCAAGCGGCTCGGCAAGCCCGAGGAATATGCGCAGCTCGCCTGCTTCATGGTCGAATCGCGCTACATGAACGCCGAGGCGGTCCGGCTCGACGGCGGCATCCGAATGGCGCCGCGCTGATCTTGGACGAGCTCGGCCTATTGGATGACATCGCCGTCGCCGCCCGCGAGGCGGGCGAGGCGATCGTCGCGATCGTCCGGCGCGGCTTCGAGGTCGAGGCCAAGCGCGACCGCTCGCCGGTGACCGAGGCCGACCGGGCAGCCGAGCTGATCATCCTCGCCGCGCTCGCCCGCACCGCGCCGGGCGTCCCGGTGATCGCGGAGGAGGAAGTGGCCGCCGGCCGGATCCCGGCGCACGGCGACACCTATTTCCTCGTCGACCCGCTCGACGGCACCAAGGAATTCGTCCGCGGCGGCGACGATTACACGGTCAACATCGGCCTGATCGTCGGCGGCTCGCCGCGGCTGGGGGTGGTGTTCGCGCCGGCCACCGGGGCGCTTCACGGCGGGCTCGTCGGAATGGGTGCGTGGGTCGAGGAGGGCGGCGGCCGCCGTCCGATCGCGGCCCGGACGCCGGGAAGCGAGCTGGTCGCGGTCGCCTCCAAGTCGCACTTCAACCAGGCGACCGCGGACTATCTCGACCATTCCGCCAGCGGCTGCGGCCATGTCGCGGTCGGCTCGTCGCTCAAATTCTGCATCGTCGCCGAAGGCCGGGCCGACATCTACCCGCGGCTGTCGCCGACCAGCGAATGGGACACCGCGGCCGGCCATGCGGTGCTGCTGGCGGCCGGCGGCCGGGTCGACGGGCCCGACGGGGCGCCGCTGCGCTACGGCAAGCGGGCGTTCATCAACCGCGGCTTCGTGGCCACTGGCGGCTGGCCGGCGCCGGCGATCGGGCCCTGGCTTGCGGAATTCGCGGGCGGCGGCGACCTTCCCGAGGGCGTCTAGCCCGGCCGTCCGTTCCAACCGAGAAGACTGGTCCAGATCGGATCAGTGTCCGCCTCGCGGACCGGAAAGCGGCCGCGGCGCAGCGCTTCGATCTCGATCCGCACCGCCTCCAGCCGCCGATACAGCCCTTCGACCTCGGCGGCGTTCGCCTTCGAGGCTCCCAGGCTCCACGCCAGCTGCTGGGCCTGGTCGACGGCCTGCGCAAGCTCGGCCAGCCACCGGGCGCGCTCGGCTCCGCCCATTCGGTCACCGGGTCGATTCACCGCATTCACCTCCTCGATCAGCGGGTGCTTAGCGACGCGCTATGAGCGCCCGGTTGGCGAAACATCCGTTGCGGAGCCAAAATCGCCTGACTTTTCTCCACTATGCGCGTGGCACATATCCCCTTGGGACATGTAACATGCAACAGCATAGTGCATCCCAAGGGAGGTGCGGCTGAGGTTTAGCCGGTGCTCGGCCCTCTAATTGCCGCGATTGTGTTTGTGC
>DASTZO010000316.1:0-12441 GCA_035764265.1 Sphingomicrobium sp. | reverse complement strand
GTACCGCTAGCCGCGCCCACGATAGGGCGCGACGCCCTGGTCGGGGAGCCACAGCCCGTCGGGCGGCGTGCCCGTCTGCCAGAAGACGTCGATCGGCATTCCGCCGCGCGGGTACCAATAGCCGCCGATGCGAAGCCAATGCGGCTTCATCTCGTCGAACAGCCGCTGGCCGATGCCGACGGTGACGTCCTCGTGGAAGCCGCCGTGGTTGCGGAACGAGCTGAGGAACAGCTTGAGGCTCTTCGATTCGACGATCGTCTCGGCCGGCGCATAGTCGATCACCAGATGGGCGAAGTCGGGCTGGCCGGTGACCGGGCACAGGGTCGTGAACTCGGGCGCCGCGAACCGCACCAGGTACAGCGTGCCCGGCCGCGGGTTGGGGACATAGTCGAGTTCGGCCTCCTCGGGCGAGGCGGGCAGGGCACTGGCCTTGCCGAGATGCTTGGGGTCCATCGCCGCGCCACCTAGCAGCGCAGCGCGCCCAAGCCTATCCTGGCGCCATGGACGACCTGGTCTCGACGCGGTGGCTGGCGGACAATCTCGGCGCGCCCGACCTGGTGGTGCTCGACGCGAGCCTGTTCATGCCGGCCAGCGGCCGCGACGCCCGCGCCGAATTCCTCGCCGCGCACATCCCCGGGGCGCGATTCCTCGATATCGACGAGCAGTCGGACAAGGCCAATCCCGCGCCGCACATGCTCCCTCCAGCGGAAGAGTTCGGGAGCGCGATGGAAGCGCTCGGGGTCGGCCGCGGCGACCGCATCGTCGTCTACGACAATTCGCCGCTGCGCAGCGCCGCGCGCGGCTGGTTCATGCTGCGGCACTTCGGGACGGAGCGGGTCGCGGTCCTGGACGGCGGCTTCGAAAAATGGCTGGCCGAGGGGCGGCCGGTCGAAAGCGGCGAGCCGCCACCGCGCCCGGCCCGCTTCGCGGCGATCGAGCGGCCGGGCGAAGTGGTCAGCAAGGACGAGGTCCGCGCCGGCCTCGACGCTGTGTTGCTCGACGCGCGCGGGCAGGGACGGTTCGAGGGCAGCGAGCCCGACCCGAGGCCTGGCGTGGCCGCCGGCCACATCCCGGGAGCGCGGAACCTGCCGTTCGCCCAGCTTTACAACGAGGACGGCACCTTGCGCGCCCGCGGCGAGCTCGCCCGGGCGTTCGCCACGGCCGGCGCCGATCCGAGCGCGCCGTTCGTCGCCAGCTGCGGCTCGGGGGTCACCGCCAGCTCGCTGATCTTTGCCGCGCACCTGCTCGGCAATTGCGAAACCCGGCTTTACGACGGCAGCTGGAGCGAGTGGGGCGCCGATCCATCGACGCCCAAGGCGACCGGGCCGGCCTAGCCGCGCATCAGGTGGGAGATATCCTCGAGGCCGCGGCGGATTTCCTCGGCCAGCTCGCGGCTGGCCGCCTCATTTGGGTCGCGGCCCGCCGAACGCTCGCGGACCAGCGCCTCGAGGCCGGCCGCGGCCGCGCCCGCGGTGCGGGCCGTGCGGCCGTCGAAGCAGCGCGCGGCCGCCTTGCCGGCGCCGGTCCACGCGGCCGCGATCGCGTCGTCCTCGGACGGGTCCGATGCCGGCCCGCCGCCGAACGGGTCGACTAGCCGAAGCGCGTGGCGGATGCTCGCCAGCCGCGCCAGCGCCTCGGCATAGGGCTCCGGCGGATCGTCGGCCTGCGGGACGGAAACGAAATTCAGCATCGGCCCGGGCTATGCCCGTAAGGCTAACAAAGGATGAATCGCGGCTTTCGGGCTAGGCGCCCGATCCGGCCTCGATGTCGCGCAGGATCCAGCCGCGCTGCGGGATGGTCTCGATGAACTCATGGCCGCTGGACGCCATCCGCAGCTTCTTCCTGAGCTTGGAGATGAACACGTCGATGATCTTGGGCTGCGGCTGGTCGTCGGCGCGGCGATAGAGGTGCTTGAGGAGCATCGCCCGGGTGACGACGTTGTTGCGGGCGAAGGCGAGCAGCTCGAGCACCCGATATTCCATCTCGGTGATGCCGATCGGGTGGCCGTCGATCCGGATCAGCCGCTGCACCTGGTCGACCGACAGTCGGCCGCCGCACAAGGTCTCGGGCATCTCGCCGCCGGCCGCCTTGATCGACGTCAGCAGCCGCGAGGACGCTTCCTCGCTGTCCTCGGGCGACAAAGTGACCGGCGAGCCGATCAATTCCTGCTGGAGGTCGGCCAGCGCCTTGTGCGCCTCCTCGACCAGCCGCGACCCTTCCTCGAAGCGGCGGCGCGAGCGGTCGATCATCGATTCGACCTCGGCGAGGCGCGCGGAAAGCGATTCTTCAGCCATGGTTGCGCTCGCTCCCCCCGGTCTGCCTGCTACCTTGGAACCTGGACCGTCGCGTCGCGGCCGTCGGCTTGCGGCGCCACCAGAATCTGCGCCGTTACCGTGCCCTTGTCGACCACCCGCGTATTGGGATCGCCGACGCTGGACCGCGCCCCGACCGCGGCGCGGTCGCGGCCGGCCCGCTCGAGCAGGCTGGTTTCGGCATTGCTGCGCGGTGCCGGGCCGCCGAACAGGGCTTCGATCGCCTGCGCCTGGGCCTCGGCCGGGCTGACCGCGGCGGTGCCCGCGACCGGCGGGGTCAAGGTGTAGTCGGGCGGGATGATCAGCGGCGCGTTGCGGACCACCGCGAACTCGTCCGGCGCGCGGTTGCCGCCGCCGAGCATGGCGCAGCCGCCCAGGGCGAGCGCCGGCACAAGCAGCAGCGCGGAGTTCCAATTACGCATGTTCGATATTCTCCTTCGGCCGCTCATCCCGGATGAGGAAGGCGCGCAGTAACAGGATGACGACGCCAATGCTAATCGCTGCGTCGGCGACATTGAAGACCAAAAACGGACGGAAGGTGCCGAAGTGCAGGTCGGCGAAGTCGACCACATAGCCGAAGCGGACCCGGTCGAGGATGTTGCCGAGTGCCCCGCCGAGCACCATCCCGAGCGCGAGCCGGTCGCCGCGCTGCTTCTCGCGGCCGATCCAGATCGCGACCCCGACGGCGATCGCCGCGGTCACCGCGACCAGCATCCAGCGGCCGACCTCGGTCTCGGCGTTGAGCAGCCCGAGCGAGATCCCGTAATTCTCGGTCCAGCTCAGGTTGAAGATCGGCAGCAGCACGATCTGCCGGACGGACTGCAGCTCGAGCGGGCCGATCATCAGCCATTTGGTCAGCTGGTCGAGCGCGAAGACCACCAGCGCGATGCCGAAGCCGAAGCGGCGCTCAGCCATTGAGGACCTCCTCGCACCGCGCGCACAGGCCGCCGTCCTCGGACACTTCGGGCAAATGTCGCCAGCAGCGCCCGCATTTGCGGTTGGCGGTTTTCGCGACCTTCAGCCCGTCGCCGGGCTGGACGGCCGAGACGATGAACAGCTCGGCGAGGTCGAGCGACGCGTCGGCCTCGGGCAAGGTCACCTCGGCCTCGAGGCTGGAGCCGAGCACCTTGTCGCGCCGCAGCGGCTCGATCGCCTCGGTGACGGCGGTCCGAAGCTCGCGCAGCTTCGCCCATTTTTCGTCGTCCGCCGCCACGGCGGGGATCTCCGGCCATTCGAGCAGATGCACCGAGCCGCCGTCAGGAAAGCGCGTGCCCCACACTTCCTCGGTCGTGAACACCAGCACCGGGGCCAGCCACCGCACCAGCGCGTGGAACAGGGTGTCGAGCACGGTCCGGTAGGAGCGGCGCTTGTCGGTCTGCCGGCCGGTCGCCGGGTTGACCTCGCAGTAGAGGACGTCCTTGCGGATATCGAAATAGAAGGCCGACAAATCTTCGTTGCAGAAGTCGGTGATCGCCCGGACGTAGGTGTTGAAGTCGAACTCCCCGACCGCGGCCCTTAGCTTCGCGTCGAGTTCGGCGGTCAGGTGCAGCATGTAGCGCTCGAGCTCGGGCATCGCGGTCACGTCCGCGACCCGCTCGTCGTCCGAAAACCTCTCGAGCGCGCCGAGCAAATAGCGGAAGGTGTTGCGGAGCTTGCGGTACTGGTCGGCGACGCCGCCGAGGATCTCCTTGCCGATCCGGTGGTCCTCGGTGAAGTCGACCGACAGCGCCCACAGCCGCAGGATGTCGGCGCCATGCTCCTTCATCAGGTCGAGTGGGTTGATGACGTTGCCGAGGCTCTTGGACATTTTCATGCCCTTCGAATCCATCGTGAAGCCGTGGGTCAGCACCGCGTCGTAGGGCGCCCGGCCGCGGGTGCCGCAGCTTTCCAATAGCGACGACTGGAACCAGCCGCGGTGCTGGTCCGAGCCTTCCAAGTAAAGGTCGGCCGGCCAGCGCTGATCGGGCCAGCGCCCGCTTTCGAGCGTGAACACGTGGGTGCAGCCGCTGTCGAACCAGACGTCGAGGATGTCGGTCTGACGCTCGTAATCGGCCGGGTCGCGCCCGGCTCCGAGCAGCTGCGCGGCGTTGGCGTCGTTCCACGCGTCGACGCCGCCGGCGCGCACCGCCTCGACGATCCGCTTATTGACCTCGGGATCGACCAGCAGCTCGCCGGTCTTCCTCTCGACGAACAAAGCGATCGGCACGCCCCAGGCGCGCTGGCGGCTGATCACCCAGTCGGGCCGCTCGGCGACCATCGAGCCCAGGCGGTTGCGGCCCTTCCCGGGCACGAAGCGGGAGTCGGCGATCGCCTGCACGGCGGTTTCGCGGAGGGTTCTTCCGCTGTCCAGCGGCCGGTCCATGGCGATGAACCATTGCGGGGTGCAGCGGTAGATGACCTTGGCCTTCGACCGCCACGAGTGCGGGTAGCTGTGCGTGAAGTCCGCGGAGGCAGCGAGCAGCGCGCCCGTTTCCCGCAGGTCCGAGCAGATCGGCCCGTCGGGCGCGTTGAACTTGGCGTTGATGACGCTGCCCTGGCCGCCGAGCCACGCCCAGTCGTCGCGGTAGCGGCCGTCGTCGGTGACGGCGAACACCGGGTCGATGCCGTGCTGCTGGCACAGGTAGAAATCCTCCTCGCCATGGTCGGGCGCCTCGTGGACGAGCCCCGTGCCCTGGTCGGTGGTGACGAACGGCGCCGCGAGGAACGGGCGCGGCCGGGCGAAGAACCCGCCGAGATGGTGCATCGGGTGGCGGGCGATAGAGCCAGCCAATCCCAAGCCGTGCAAGGACTGCAAATCCTTTAACGCGGCCGATAGCTGCACTGCTGCTTGCGTGCTCTTGTCCTTGAGGCCGCGGTTGAGTCGCTCCTTGAATGCCTCTTTAAGGTTCTTCGCTATCAAAATTCGCCGCTTATCCAGCGTGTCCATTAACGGGTTGCGTCGTTGTTCGAGCGACAGATCACCGTCACCGGCGTCTGAAACGTTCAGCCAAATCTCATAGAGTCCGTACTCGATTTCCGGCCCGTACCCGATCGCCTGGTTGGCGGGGATCGTCCACGGAGTGGTGGTCCACGCGACCGCATACGCGCCCACCAGCTCCGGGATCGGGCTCTCGACGATCTCGAACGCGACGTCGATCTGGGTCGAGACCACGTCCTCATATTCGATCTCGGCCTCGGCGAGCGCGGTCTTTTCGACCGGCGACCACATCACCGGCTTGGCGCCGCGGTACAGCTGGCCGCTTTCGGCGAACTTCATCAGCTCGGCGACGATCGTCGCTTCGGCCTCATAGTCCATCGTCAAATACGGGTTGTCCCAGTCGCCGCCGATCCCGAGCCGCTTCAACTGCTCGCGCTGGGTCTCGACCCAATGCTGCGCATAGGCGCGGCATTCGGCCCGGAACTCGGTCAGCGGGACCTCGTCCTTGTCGAGCTTCTTCTTGCGGTACTGCTCCTCGATCTTCCACTCGATCGGCAGGCCGTGGCAGTCCCAGCCGGGCACGTAGGGCGCGTCCTTGCCGAGCAGCGTCTGGGTGCGCACCACCATGTCTTTCAGCACATGGTTGAGCGCGTGGCCGATGTGGATGTCGCCGTTGGCGTAGGGCGGGCCGTCGTGGAGGATGAACTTGTCGCGGCCCGCGCGGGCCTTGCGGACCTGGCCGTAGAGGTCCTGATCGGCCCAGCGCGCGAGGATCGCCGGCTCCTTCTGCGGCAGGCCCGCCTTCATCGGGAAATCGGTCCTCGGAAGGAACACGGTCTCGCGGTAATTGGGTTTTTCGGGGGCGTCGGACATTGGCTGCGCGCTCTAGCGGGCGGGTGGGGGAATGCAACGCTAGGCGAGCGCCAGCAGCTTCCGCGCCTCGGCCTCGTCCTCCTTCATCCGCGCCGCCAGCGCCGCCGCGTCGGCGAACTTCTCCTCCGGCCGGATGAACGCGTGGAGCGCGACCTCGATGGTCCGGCCGTAGAGGTCCTCGTCGAAGTCGAACAGATGCGCCTCGAGCAGCTCGATGGGCGGCTCGAAGGTCGGGCGCACTCCGAGGCTGCCGACGCCGGGAAACTCGCGCTCGTCGTCGAGGCGCACGCGCATCGCGTAAATGCCGTAGGCCGGCCGCTGATAGTCGCCGAGCCGCAGATTGGCGGTCGGATAGCCGAGGTCGCGGCCGCGGCCGTCGCCGCGCTCGACGACCGCCTCGACCGCGAACGGCCGGCTGAGCAGCCGGGTGGCGGTGCCGGGGTCGCCGGCGGCGAGCGCCTCGCGGATCCGCCCCGACGAAATCCGCGTCCCGTCGAGCAGCACCGGAGGCACCGCCTCGGCGGCGATCCCGACCCTGAGCCCGAGCGACCGGAGCGTTTCGGAATTGCCGGCGCGGCCCTTGCCGAAGGTGAAATCGTCGCCGGTGACGACTCCGGCCGCGCCGATCCGCCGGCCAAGCAGCTCGGCGACGAAATCCTCGGCGCTGGTCGCGGCGAGCTGCTGGTCGAAGCGGAACACCAGCATCGCGTCGGCGCCGGCATGGGCGAACAGCCGCTCGCGCTGGTCGAGGCTGGTCAGCCGGAACGGCGGCACCTCGGGCTTGAACAGGCGCACCGGGTGCGGGTCGAAGGTGGCGACGATCACCGGCCGCCGCTCGTGGTGGCCGCGGGCGACGGCGCGGCCGACGACCGCCTGGTGGCCGAGG
This sequence comes from Sphingomicrobium sp., assembly GCA_035764265.1. Classification (GTDB taxonomy): domain Bacteria; phylum Pseudomonadota; class Alphaproteobacteria; order Sphingomonadales; family Sphingomonadaceae; genus Sphingomicrobium. The sequence continues at coordinate 5,453 of DASTZO010000316.1, read as the reverse complement.
TGGAAGCCGTCGAAATTGCCGAGCGCGACGATGCCGGCGCGAAGCCGCTCGGGCAGGGGTTGATCGGGGGTCAGCCGCTCCATCGTGCGGGCGGCTCTATCCGGCTGTCCGGGCCGCGGCAATCGCTGCTCCCGCTTCGCTTGACTCGGCCCCGTCATATTCCTATTTGCAACTCATCCCGATCAACCGGTTCCCGGCGGCGCATTCGTGCGCGCGTCGGTTTTTCGCTTGAAACCGGGTGACTAGCGAGGAGATGGGCGCGGAATTTCCCCGCCCGTGGAGCTAAAAGAGGATCGAGAATGGCCCGTATCGCCGGCGTTAACATACCCACCAACAAGCGCGTCGAGATCGCGCTGACCTACATCCACGGAATTGGCCGGAGCAAGGCCAGGCAGATCACCGAGAAGCTCGGGATCGGGCCGGAAAAGCGGGTCCAGGACCTGAGCGACCAGGAAGTGCTCCACATCCGCGAGACGATCGACTCCGACCACAATGTCGAGGGCGACCTCAGGCGCGAGACGGCGATGAACATCAAGCGGTTGATGGACCTCGCCTGCTACCGGGGGCTTCGCCACCGCAAGGGCCTGCCGGTCCGCGGCCAGCGCACCCACACCAACGCGCGCACCCGCAAGGGCAAGGCCAAGCCGATCGCCGGGAAGAAGAAGTAAGCGAGGGATCATCCGGGGGATGGTCGCGAGACCCTTCTCGCTCGGCAGCAACAGGACAGCCCTTCGACAAGCCCTTCCGGGCTTCGGAAGAAACAAGGGCAAACGGATTTAGAGGATCGTAGGACCCATGGCCCAAGCACCCCAGCGCCTCCGTCGGCGGGAGCGCAAGAACATCACCGCCGGTGTCGCGCACGTCAACGCCAGCTTCAACAACACGATGATCACCATCACCGACGCGCAGGGCAATGCGATCGCCTGGTCGAGCGCCGGCATGATGGGCTTCAAGGGCAGCCGCAAGTCGACGCCCTACGCGGCCCAGGTCGCCGCCGAGGACGCCGGCAAGAAGGCCGCCGACCATGGCGTCCGGACGCTCGAGGTCGAGGTCAAGGGTCCCGGGTCGGGCCGCGAGAGCGCGCTTCGGGCGCTGCAGGCGGTCGGCTTCCAGATCACCTCGATCCGCGACGTCACCCCGATCCCGCACAACGGGGTCAGGCCGAGCAAGCGCAGGCGCGTCTGATCGGATGCGATGGGCGGCCCGCCGCGGCCGCTCTGGTTTTGTAGATTTTACCGGCGGGGAGCTCCCCGCCCAAGGGCAGGAAGACAAATGGCCGTCAACGCAAAGAACTGGCAGGAACTCAAGAAGCCCAACGCCCTCGAGCGCAAGATCGGCGGCGACGCCCGCCGCCGCGCCTCGTTCGTCGCCGAGCCATTGGAGCGCGGCTTCGGCATGACTCTCGGCAACTCGCTGCGGCGGGTGCTGCTGAGCTCGCTGCAGGGCGCCGCGATCACCTCGATCAAGATCGAGGGCGTGCTGCACGAATTCTCGTCGCTGACCGGAGTGCGCGAGGACGTTACCGACATCGTCCTCAACGTCAAGCAGATCGCGCTCAGGATGGAAGGCGAGGGGCCCAAGCGGCTGCAGCTTTCGGCGACCGGCCCGACCGACGTCACCGCCGGGATGATCGCGACCACCGGCGACATCGAGGTCACCAACCCCGACCAGCTGATCTGCCACCTCGACGAAGGCGCGACGCTCAACATGGAGCTGACCGCCGACGTCGGCAAAGGCTATGTGCCGAGCCAGGCCAACCGCCCGGCCGACGCGCCGATCGGCCTGATCCCCGTCGATGCGCTCTACAGCCCGGTGCGCCAGGTCGCCTACAAGGTGGAGAACACCCGCGTCGGCCAGGAGCTCGACTACGACAAGCTCACCCTGACCATCGAGACCGACGGCACGATCAGCCCCGAGGACGCCTTGGGCTATGCGGCGCGGATCCTCCAGGACCAGCTGCAACTGTTCGTCCACTTCGAGGAAGGCGCGATCCGGGCGCCGCAGCCGGCGATGGTGGGCGGCATGCCGACCCCGGTCGAGGCCCAGGCCGACACCAACCAATTGAACCGCTATCTCTTGAAGAAGGTCGACGAGCTCGAGCTGTCGGTGCGCAGCGCCAACTGCCTGAAGAACGACAACATCATCTACATCGGCGACCTGGTCCAGAAGACCGAGGCGGAGATGCTCCGCACTCCCAACTTCGGCCGCAAGTCCTTGAACGAGATCAAGGAAGTGCTGGCGTCGATGGGCCTGCGGCTCGGCATGGACATCCCCGGCTGGCCGCCGGAGAACATCGAGGAAATGGCCAAGAAGCTCGAGCAGGAAATGCTCGGCTAAACGCCTGGTCGGGGTTTGGGCGGTGCCCCGTTTTCACCGCCTGGTCCGGGGTACCTCGAACGGCCCCTGAACGAACATGAAGGAAGTATCATGCGGCATCGCGTCGGCCATCGTAAGCTTCAGCGCACCAGCTCCCACCGCACCGCCCTGTTCCGCAACATGGCGGCGGCGCTGATCAAGCACGAGCAGATCACCACCACCACCGCCAAGGCCAAGGAGCTGCGGCCCTACGTCGAGAAACTGGTCACCCTGGCCAAGAAGGGCGGGCTGTCGAACAGGCGGCTCGCTCAGGGGCGGCTGATGGATGAGGCGCAGCTGGCCAAATTGTTCGATGTCATCGGGCCGCGCTACGCGGGCCGCGCCGGCGGCTACACCCGGATCATCAAGGCGGGCATCCGCGCGTCCGACGCGGCGCCGATCGCGATCATCGAGTTCGTCGACCGCGACCCCGCCGCCAAGGGCCAGGATTCGGGCCCGGTGATGACCGACGAGGAAATCGCGGCCTGAGCCCTAGCGCGTAAGCGGGCTGCTGGTGGTGCTGGGCGCGAGCGCGAGCTCGGCCGGCTGCCGGTCCAGGTAAGTGATGTAGATCGGCACCGCGCGCGGCAGCGGCACGTGCTGCTCGGGCTCGGACGAGGCGACGATCGCGCTCGGGTCGCGGCCGAGCAGCCAGCGGGCGAGCTTGGGCGCGTCCTCCAGGCGCACGCAGCCGTTGCTGATCGCGCGCTCGGGCATCGCGAACAGCTCCTTCTTGGGCGTGTCGTGAAGGAAGATCCCGAAGCCGTTGGGGAAGCCGAACTTGACCTGGCCCATCGAATTGCCGGGGCCCGGCAGCTGGCGGATCTTGACCGTCTCGGCGCCGGCGGCGACGGCCTTCCAGTCGACCTCGCGGGGCGAGATCTCGGGCGCCCCGTCGTCGAAGCTCGCCAGCACCTGGTAGCCGTTCTGCTTCAGATAGCCGACGCCCTTTTCGAGCACCCGCGGGGCGATGATCTTGCGCGCTAGGTCGGCCGGCACGTTCCAATAGGGATTGAGAGTCGCGTAATAGATCTTGCTGGCGATGGTCGGGGTCTGGGCGTCGGGCTTGCCGACGATCACCCGCATCGTGTCGACCACCTGGCCGTCCTCGACCATGAACAGCTTGGCCGAGGCGGCGTCGACCAGCAGGTAGCGGCCACGCTTGGGATAGACCGGCGAGCCGAAGTCGGCCGGCACCGCCAGACCCGCGGCCGGGCTCGCCGCGACGGCGGCGGTCGGGGCCACGACGGGCACGGCGGAAAGCAGCAGCGCAGCAAGGGCGCCGCGGGACAGGGTCCGCAGGAACACGGTTTTTCTCTTTTCTTAAAAGCCTTTGGTGCTCCAACGCCCGTTCGGCGCGGCGGTTGCAAAAATTCTTGACATGTCACGAATCAGGACTCGGCGAAGGCGGCGCGACTCGGGGGCGCGAGTTGCACCGGTCAAATCGCCCGCGCGGGCCTGTTTTCTACCCATTGCCGACGCTGGTCGGCCTTGCCACTATGGCCATAGGGGATCCGACGCATGGCCGAGCTCAGTCAGGACGAATACGAGCGGCTGCTCAAGCCGCTGACCAAGGAGCTGAGCGGGATGGCGCGCTGGGTCGCCGAGACCGGGCAGCGGATCGTCGTGCTGTTCGAGGGGCGCGACACGGCCGGCAAGGGCGGCTCGATCGACATGATCGCCCGGGTCCTCAACCCGCGCCAGTGCCACGTCGTCGCTTTGGCCTCGCCCAACGAGCGTGAGCGCGCGCAATGGTATTTCCAGCGCTACACGCCGCATCTGCCGCCCAGGGGCGAGATCGCGCTGTTCGACCGCAGCTGGTACAACCGCGCCGGGGTCGAGCCGGTGATGGGCTATTGCTCGCAAGCCGAGACCGATGCCTTCCTGCGCGCGGTGCCGGAGTTCGAGCGCCACCTGGTCGACGACGGCATCCTGCTGTTCAAATATTGGCTGTGCTGCGACCAGGACAAGCAGGAGCACCGGTTCGAGAACCGGCTTCGCAACCCGCTCAAGCGCTGGAAATTGTCGCCGATCGATATCGAGGCGCGCAGCAAATACGACGCCTACACCGAAGCGCGCGAGAAGATGCTCGCCGCGACCCACACCGACTTCGCGCCGTGGACGCTGGTCGATTTCAACGACCAGGCGCTGGGCCGGCTGACCCTGCTGCGCGACCTGCTCAACCGGATCCCCGACACCGAGCTGCCATTGAACGAGATCCCGTGGCCGCCGCTGCCCGGGCCGCCGGGCAAGGAGCGGTTCGGGGTGCTGAGGCCGATTCCCAACTACCAGGCTTGAAACGCGATTGCGGAGCGCTGCGAAAAGCGTAGCTTGGGCGCCGCGGACCGACGGCCGGTCGAGGGGACAGGGATGAAGGCGTTGCGGTTGTTCGCTCAGTTGAGCGCTTATTATCTGGTCATCGCGGTGCTGGTCTACGGCGCTCTGACGCTGTTCCCGTGGGTCCGCGACTATCTCCCGGTCGGCGGCGTCGAGGAGCTGATCAACCAGCCGCAGCAGGCCGGCGCCAACGGCCTCACCGGGGTCCAGGTCCAGCAGACGGAGAATGTCGCCAACTTGGGCGAAAGCCTGTTCTGGTTGACCACCGCGATCGTCGGCGCGCTGCTGACCGCGCTGCCGGTCAGCTGGACCTACATGGCGATCCGCCACGGCGACGAGTACGACCAGTCGCTGATCAGCACGATCATCATCCTGCCCCTGGTCGTCACCGGCATCGTCGTCATCGTCCAGAATTCGCTGGCGCTGGCCTTCTCGCTCGCCGGGATCGCCGGCGCGGTGCGCTTCAAGAACTCGCTCAAGAGCTCGGGCGACGCCCTGTTCATCCTGCTGTCGGTCGGCATCGGCCTGTCGGCCGGGATCGGCGCGGTCGAGCTCGCGGTGGTGATGTCGGTCGCCTTCAACTACGGCTTCCTCGCTTTGTGGCTCACCGAATATGGCGAGCGCGAGGGGATGAAGCGCTACATGAGCGATTATGAAGTCGACGAGGGCGCGGCCCCGCCGTCGGCTCCCGCGCCGGGCCTGCCGCCGACCGAATGACCACTATTTGAGGCAGGTGCGCAGCAGCCGGGCGACCTTCCCGT
>DASTZO010000315.1:0-2659 GCA_035764265.1 Sphingomicrobium sp. | reverse complement strand
TCCCGGCCGGACTCGAAGCAGGTCGCCGACATGGACGTCGGCGAGCGCAATGTCCTCCTCGTCGCCGGCCGCACTGACCCGGCGAGCGGTTTTCGGAGCAAGGCCGAGCAGCGCGCGAATCGCCTTGCCGGTCGCCGACCTTGCCCTGAGCTCGAGCAGCTGGCCGAGCAGGACCAGGGTCGTGATGACGGCCGCGGCTTCGAAATAGACGGGCACGAGCCCGCCCATGGTCCGAAGCGAGGCCGGGAAGATCTGCGGCGCTAGGGTTCCGACGACGCTGTAGCCATAAGCGACTCCGACCCCGAGACCGATCAGGGTGAACATGTTGAGGTTGCGGGTCCTCAGCGATGCCCAGAAGCGGTCGAAGAATGGCCAGCCGCCCCACAGGACGACGGGCGTTGCAAGCGCGAGCTGCACCCACATCGAGGTTCGCATCGGCAGCGGTTGCCAGCCGAGCAACTCGCCGCCGACGACCAGCAGGACGAGCGGCAGGGACAGCGCCGCGCTTGCCCAGAAGCGCCGGTTCATGTCGGTGAGCTCGGGATTGGGGCCGTCCTCGAGCGTCGGCTCGAGCGGCTCCAGCGCCATGCCGCAGATGGGACATTGGCCGGGCCCGTTGCGGCGGATCTGCGGGTGCATCGGGCAAGTCCAGATCGTGCCCTGCGCCGCCTCGGGCCAAGCGTCCGCCGAAGGCGCGGCCGCGGCCGGGTCCTCGTCCGGCCGGTTCAGATGGCGATCGTCCCTGTCGCTGCAATGCGTGTGGGGATGGTGGCGATGATCGGCATGCGCTTTTCCAGCGGCGCCCGACGCCTCGGCGGTTCGACTCTTGCTGGTTCGCTTGCGCACGCTGCAGTGCTTACGCGGATCTGGAGGCGGGTTCCTCCAGAATTTCATGCGGGCCGGCCACCGGTTCGAGCGCAAAACCCTCGTCCATTCGCGGGACAACGCACGACCAGCCCAGTTCGGACTCGATCCGGTCGCGAAGCGCCGCCGACGAGGCCGGCTCGCCGTGCACGATGAAGGTCCTGGCCGGCGGCGACCGGAACCCGCGCAACCAGCGCATGAGCTCGTTCGAATCGGCGTGGGCGGACAGCATCGTCAGGTCGGCAACCTCGGCTCGAATGTCGATCCACTGGCCGTGGATCCTGACCTCGCGAACGCCGTCGACCATGGCCCGGCCGCGGGTGCCGATGGCCTGGAAGCCGGCGAACAGGATGGTGTTGCGCGGGTCGGTCCCGAACGCCTTGATGTGATGCAGCACTCGCCCGCCGGTCGCCATTCCGCTCGCCGAGATGATCACCTTGGGCATCGGGTTCGCGGACAAGGCCTTGGAGCTTTCCGTGTCGCGCACGTAGGTCGCGATCGCGCAGGCATCGCGGCAGACCATCGGCTGCATTCGATGATCGTCCATGTGCGCGCACATCAGGTCCGTGGCGTTGGTCGCCATCGGGCTGTCGACATAGACGGGCACCAGGCCCAGCCGGCCCGTCATCTTCAACGTCCACAGTTCGTAGAGCAGGGATTGGGTCCGGCCGACCGCGAAGGCGGGAATGATGACGGTTCCGCCGCGCCGGGAGGTCCTGTCGATCACCTCGTGAAGCGCCGCCGCCGCGTCGACCTTGGGGTGGATGCGATCGCCATAGGTCGACTCCAGCACCAGAAAGTCCGAGTCCGGAACCGGCTCGGGATCGACCATGGTCGGATCGCCGAAGCGCCCCAAGTCACCGGAGAAGACAATCGTCTGATCGCCAAGCCGGAGCTCCGCCGTGGCCGCCCCCAAGATGTGCCCGGCGCGCCTGTAGAGCAGGCGTGCTCCCCCGGGGATGGCCACCTGCTTGTGGAAATCGATCGCCCGGAATTGTGCCAGCGCCTGCTCGGCGTCTTGCGCCGTGTAGAGCGGCAGCGCGGGCTTGTGCCGGCTGAAGCCGCGGCGGTTGGCATAGTCCGCGTCCTTTTCCTGCAGATGGGCGCTGTCGAGCAGGATCAGCCTTGCGACCGCGACCGTGGCGGACGTCGCGTAGATCGGTCCCCTGAAGCCGTCGCGGACGAGCCGCGGCAGGTATCCGCTATGGTCCAGGTGCGCGTGGGTCAGGACCACCGCGTCGATCGACGAGGCAGGCACCGAAAGCGGCTTCCAGTTGAGCTCGCGAAGCTCGCGCGGGCCCTGGAACAGCCCGCAATCGACGAGCAGCCGCCGCCCGTCATGCTCGACCAGATGCTTGGAGCCGGTGACGGTGCCGGCTCCTCCCAAGCTGGTCAGCCTGATCGCCACCTTGCCGCCGGTCCTAGCCGTCGTGCTGATGGTCGCCGCCGGCGGGAGCCTGCCGATCCGTCTTCGACTTCGGCTGCGGCGTGCCGCCTTGCCGATGCTTGCGCATCATCTCCATCATCATCTGGCGCATCTTCTCGTCGCAGCAGCAGCCCTTTTCGGTTTGCGTCGCCGGGTGCTGGCCGGCTTGCTGATGCTGCTCGTGCGGCGACGGAGCGGGCTGGGCCGCCGCATGACCGGCCGCGAACAGCATCGCCGGGACCGCGAGTGCAGTCAGGACATTCATGATCCGATGCTCCTTACGGGCGGGCGAGGGCCGCGGTTGCGTTGTAGATCAAGGCGAACACCGCGCCGACGAGCGCACCGAACAGGAGCGACCAGAGGGTGCCC
>DASTZO010000314.1:0-9037 GCA_035764265.1 Sphingomicrobium sp. | reverse complement strand
GACGGCCCCGAAACAGCGCCCCTTTTCGATCGCCCGGTCCCACAGCAGGTTTGTCGAGAACGGCCCTTCGGGAGCGCCCTCGAGCAGCCGCTTCGAAACGACCTGCAGCCCGGTGTAGACGAACGGCGCGACCCGCGAGCGGGCGCGGCGGCGCAGCCGGCCGGCCCGGTCCATGTGGAAGTCGCCCTGGCCGCGGTGGTTCATGGCGCGCGCCTGCGGCACCAGCAGCAGCAGCGCGTCCATCTTCGCCCCGTCCCAGTGCGACGCCAGCAGCTTCAGGGTGTCGGCGGGGCCGTCGATCCACAGATTGTCGCTGTTGATCGCCAGGAACGGGTCGCAGCCGATCATCGCCTGCGCCTTCACCAGCCCGCCCCCGGTCTCCAGCAGCAGCTCGCGCTCGTCGGAAATGGTCACCTCAAGCCCGGCCGCGGTGCGCTCGAGATGCGCCTGGAGCGAGTCGGCCAGGTAATGGACGTTGACCACGACCTTCTTGACGCCCGCGGCTCGCAGTCGGTCGAGGACATGGTCGAGCAGCGGCTTTCCGGCGACCTCGATCAGCGGCTTGGGCTTGGTCGCGGTCAGCGGCCGCATGCGCTTGCCGAGGCCGGCGGCCATCACCATCGCCGTGTCCGGGACCTCGGCCGCGACCTCGGCGCGCAGCCGCAACGCTCGGCGAGCCCCGCTCACGCCGCCTCGGACCAGGGCGCGGCGCGGTGCTCCGGCGCGACATTGGTGTCGAACCAGGCGCGCACCGGCGCCAGCTGCGGGCTGGCGAGGTCCCGCTCGAGAAGCCCCCACATGCGCGGCTGGAACTGGGTGTAATGCGGCTTGTGGTCGCGCTTCCACAGGCGCGTGAAGACTCCCAGGATGCGGGTGTTGCGCTGCGCCGCGAGCGCCCAATAAGCGCGCTCGAACGTCTCGCTGTGCCCCGTCGCGGCCATGTACCGGTCGATCATGGCGCGCTCGATCGCGGGGGGCACGTCGCGGCGCGCATCCTCGAGCACCGAGGCGAGGTCGTAGGCGGGATGCCCGGCGTGCGCGTCCTGGAAGTCGAGCAGCCCGACATGGGCGACGCCGTCGCGCCCGTCGATCAGCATGATGTTTTCGGCGTGATAGTCGCGAAGGATCGTCACCGGGCCCAGGCCGTCGGACTCGACCGGCCCCAGCGCCTCGACCCAAGCGGCTCGATAGCCCTCGACGTCGACGTCGAGGCCGAGCGCCGGGCAATACCAGTCGGTGAACAGCGTCAATTCCTCGAGCCACTGATCGAGCCCGTGCACCGGCAGCCCGGGCATCGGCGGGTGCCGGTGGAGGTGGATCAGGACGTCGGTCGCCAGCTCGTAGAGCTCGCGCTCGCGCTGCGGGTCCTCGTCGAGCGTCTCGCGCAGCCGGGCGTCGCCGAAGTCGGCGAGCAGAAGCAGCCCCTTGTCGAGGTCGCGGGCGATGATCTCCGGGGCGCTCAGCCCGGCCGAGCACAGCCATTCGGCCACCGCGGCGAACGGCCGTGGGTCCTCGTGCGGCGGCGGCGCGTCCATCAGAACCGCCGAGCGGCCGTTGCCGATCACCCGGAAATAGCGCCGGAACGAGGCGTCCCCGGCGAGCGGCTCGATGGTCGCGCCGGCCCACCCGCAGGATTCCAGGAAGCGCGGCGCATCGGCGGGCGGAATCATCGGGGCGGCCATCGCCCTTCCCATGCCGGGGGCACTTGGGCTGTCAAGCGCCGTGCGCCGTCTTCGGCGAAGTCGAGCGACAGTCGGAGCGCGTGCGGCCACGCCGCTTCGCCGGCGCGCTCGGGCCACTCGACCAGCAGCACGACGTCGCCGGCGGCGTCGAGTCCCAGCTCCTCGAGCTCCGAGGGATGCTCGAGGCGGTAGAGATCGACGTGCCAGGCCGGCGGATCGAGCGCCTCGTAGGGCTGGACGATCGCAAAGCTCGGGCTCGGCACCTCGTCCGAATGGCCGAGTCCGGCGAGGATGCCGCGAACCAGCGTCGTCTTGCCGACGCCGAGCGGCCCGCACAGCGTGATCACGTCGCCGGGCCGGGCGCACTCGGCGATCCGCTCGCCGAGCGCAACGGTCTCCGCTTCGCTCGCCAGGATCACGCCGAGCCGCGCGGCACAGTCAGGGTGACCGAGGTGCCCTTGCCCTTCTTCGACTCCAGCTCGACCGTGCCGCCGTGCGCCTCGATGAACTGGCGAGTCAGCGGCAGTCCGAGGCCGAGCGCCGCCTCGCCGCGAACGCCCGCCTCCTCGACCCGGTCGAAGCGGTTGAACACGCGCGGCAAATCCTCCTTGGCGATGCCCGAGCCGTTGTCGCTGATCTCGATCACCGCGCGCTCGTCGTCCCCCTTGGCCTTGAGCGCGATGCGGCCCTTGCGGTCGGTGTAGGCGATCGCGTTGTGGAGCACGTGCTCGATCGATTCGCGCAGCCTGCGGGCATCGCCGATGACGAAGCCGGTCGACGGGTCGATGTCGCTGGTCAGCTTCTGCGCCTTCTCCGCCGCGCGCGACTGGGCGGTCTCGACCGCCGCCCGGCACAGGCCGGCGAGGTCGATGCGCTCGCGCTCGAGGTTGATCCCGCGCGTGTCGCCGGTCGTCAGGTCGAGCACGTCGTCGACCAGCTTGGCGAGACGCCCCGACGATTCGACGATCGCGTTGACATAATCCTCGGCCGCCGGGGTCAGCTTGCCCGCATAGCCGGCCGACAGCATCTCCGCGAAGCCGCCGATCGAGGTCAGCGGAGTGCGCAGCTCGTAGCTCATGTTGGCGACGAAGTCGGTCTTGACCCGGTCGGCTTCCTCGAGCGCGGTGGCGCGCTCGCGCAAAGCGGCCTCGATCCGCGTCGAGTCGGTCACGTCGACCATGGTGAACAGCGCATTGCCGTCGGGCAGCGGCACCGCCGCGAACTCGAAATGGCGGCCGTCGGTCATCGAGATCCGGCCGCCCGCCGACTCGCGCTTGGCGGTCGTTTGGCGGACCTGCTCGCGGACCTGCGCGGCCGCCGTCGGATTGACCAGCTTGCGCGCCATTGCCGGCACCAGCTCGTCGACCCGCGGATGTTCTCGAAGCCACTCCTCGTCGAGGTCCCAGACTTGGCAGAAGCGGCGGTTCCACAGGTACAGCCGGCCGTCGCTTGCGAACACGCTGATCGCCTCGAACAGATTGTCGAACGTCGCCGCCCGGACCCGCAGCAGGGTGTCGCGGGCCGATGCCAGGCGCACCTGCTCGGTGCGGTCCTCGAGGAACAGGCGCAGGCCGCCGTCGGGAAGCGGCTGGGCGACGACCCGCAGATGGTCGCCGTTGGCCAGCATCCATTCCTCCTCGATCACTTCCTCCGGGCTGCTGAACCAGGCTCGGCGCTCATCCTTCCAGGCGGGGAAGTCGCGGGTTTCGGGCAGCCGGTGATTGTCGCGCATCCGCTCGAGCACGCGGTCGAACTCGGGGCGCTCGGCAAGCCAGTCGGAGTCGAGCTGGGCCATCACCGCGAACGGCTGGTTGAAGAAGCTCAGCGAGCGGTCGGCATCGAACTGAGCCGCGCCGGCGGTCATCCGGTCGGCCAGCTCGCGCTGCGATTCGATGTGCCGGGCAAGTTCGAAGCGCGCGTCCTCGAGATCCTGGATGTCGATCGCGAAGCCGGCCACCGCGCCGGTCGGAAGGGGCACGTTGACGATCCGCAGCATGCGCCGCTCGCCGCGCAGGATCGCCGCCTGGTTGCGCGACTGGATCTTGCCGACCTCGAGCGCTCTCATCGCCGCGGCGCGGGCGCCGTTGTCGCCCGGCTCGTCGATCAGCTCGATGCCCTTGGCGATCACTTCGGCCGCGTCCCGGGCCTCGACCGCGTCGACGAACGCGCTGTTGACCAGGCCGAGCTTGAGGTCGGGCCCCCGGTACCACATCGGGAATGGCGCGGATTCGATCAGGTGCGTGAGCGAATCCAGCGCCCCCTCGGTCTGGCGAAGCCGAAGCGACAGCTTCGAGCGCTCTTCCTCGCTGGCGCTGGTGTCGAACAGCCACAGCAGCAGCGTTCCGGGCGGCTCGGGCGGCGGCGCCGGCCCGCCGCGGACATCGAACACCCGTTTCGATCCGGCGGCACGGACCTTGCGCTCGACCCGCTCGCACGCGATCGCGGCGGCCTCGACGTCGGCGGCCAGGGCGTCGAGGTCGTCCTTCTCGATGCCGCAAGTGTCGCCGGCCAGGTCGGCGAGCCGGGCGGGCGCGCGGTCCATCCCGAGCTCGCGAAGCAGCCGCGGATCGGCCTCGATCCGGCCGTCGGTCCGGACCAGCATGGGCCGCGCCGGGGCAACCTCGAGCAGGCTCGCCATCGAGCGCGCGGAATCGAGCACCGACCCGGCCCGGGCGAGCCGCCGCGCCGCGGCGATGGAGAGCGCCACCGCGATCAGGATCCACAGGACCGCGGCGGTGGCCGCGACCAGGCCCGCGCCCGACAGCTCGCTCATCGTCCCCGCCCGCCCGTCATGACCGGGTCATAGGATGCAAGGTCGTCGCCGTTAAAGCGAAAACGACCGGTCGCGAGCCGCCCGCGGACCGGCAAAAGAAAAGGCCGCCCCCGAAGGAGCGGCCCTGGAAGGTTTGGCCTGGAGGCTCCGCTCTTCAGCCCCGTTCGCCGCTCGCAGGCGGCGGAGGTGGCGGCGGCGGAGGCGGCGGCGGCGGGCATGCGTCCGTCGCCAGGATCACCGATCCGTCCGGGCAGGTCTGCGTCGCCGGAGCCTCGGGAGGCGGCGGCGGCGGGGGCGGAGGCGGCGGAGGTGGCGGCGCGGCCGACGCCATCCCGAAGCGGATGCCGATCCCGCCGATGAGCTGGTGACGAGTCGGCTCGATCTTGTCCTCGTCGGTCAGCTCGTCCTTGAACATGGTGTGGTAGCGGGTGTGGATATATTCGGCCTTGGCGTAGAGGTTGCCGCCGAGGGCGAGCTCGAAGCCGGCGCCGACATGCCAACCGCCGGTCGATTCGCTTTCGTCGAGGGTCGTGACGCCGTCGTCGTAGCTGATCCGGAATTTGCCGCGCGAATAACCGAGCTTGGCGTAGATCAGCCCGCCGTCGCCGGTCGGCACCCCGAGACGGCCGCCGGCCGTGAAGTTGAGGCCGGCATCGATGCACAACCGATCGTCGCCGAACAGTTCGTCGCACTCGTCGACGGTCGAAGTTTCGACCCCCGCGTAGACCCCCGCCAGCAGGCCCTCGAGAACCCGGACGTCGAAACCGCCTTCGATTCCAAGCGCGAGGCCTCTTTCCGACCGCGTTTCGGTGTCGGCCCCGTCCCGGAACTCGACGAGGAAGCGCGGCTCGTCATAACCCGCGCGAAGCTCGACGCGCCCACCCGTGCCGAAGTCCTGCGCAAAGGCGGGAGTGGCGACGGAGCCGATCAGTAGCGGCAGTAGATAAGCAATTCTCATGGCTAACCTTTCCAGATCACTTTTGCTGACCGTCGACGCCTACATCTTGGCCCGGACGCTGACGAAGGCGCGGCGCCCGACCAGGTCGTACTGGGTGCCGAAGACCGGCACCTGGCCGAGGCCGGAAATCGGCGAGAACGACCCTGAAATGCGCGGCGGGTTGTTGTCGAACAGGTTGTTCACGCCGAGCGTCATGGTGAAGCGCTCACCCACTTCGCGAGTGACCGACGCGCTGTGGTAGAATTGCGCGTCGAGCTTGTAGACCGGGCAGACCAGGCCGCCGCGAAGCGGGCTGTTGAAGCAGACTTCGCCGGCCCGGCTGTTGCGCAGGTCCAGCTCGTCCGAGGTCGAGCCGATCACATTGAGCCCGTAGAACAGCGACCACGGCCCGTTCGCCCAGGTGAGCTTGAAGTCGCCCACCCAGCGCGGCTCGCCGGACTCGCCGTTATCGTCGGCCTCGAAGCCGCGGAACAGCTCGAAGAGGTCTTCGATCTGCCAGGTCATCTGCCCAAGCGCCGACAAGGTCCCGTGGCGTCCCAAGTCCTGGTTGATTCGCGCGGTCACGTCGACGCCGCGGTTATGCTGGCGGTTGATGTTGATGAACGGGTCGCGGATGGTGATGATCTGGCCGAAGCGAGGCGAGCCCGGAGTCAGGTCGCGCTCGAACAGGCTGCAGAGCGGGTCGTCGGGATAATTGTCGGATTCGAAGCATCCGAACACGATGTTGCCGCCGCCAAGGGTGGTGACCTGATTCTTCACCTCGATGTCGAAATAGTCGACCGCGACGCTGAACCGCATGCCGCTCCACAGGCCAAGGTCCGGGGTCAGCACGACGCTCACCGTCTTGGCTTTGGACGTTTCCGGATCGAGAACGCCGATGCCGCCACCGCTCGAGACCAGCGCCGAGCTGCTGCCCGCCGCGCCGAAGTTCAACGGCAGGCCGAGGGCTTCGCAGCGCTGCCGGATTCGGTCGCTGGGGTCCCGTTGAGCGAAATTGATGCACGGGTCGACGGCCTGCTGGCCGAGGAAGCCCGTCTGGTCGGCAAGGAACTGTTCGAACAGGGCCGGGGCTCGGAACGACGTGCCGTAAGTGCCGCGGAAACGCAGCCAGTTGTTGACCGCCCAGTTGAGGCCGAGCTTGTAGGTCCAATTGTTCTTGTCCCGATCGGTCAGCTCGTCCGAATCGCGCTCGGCGCGATAGTCGGTGAGGCGAGCCGCGGCAGAGACGTTGAGGCTCTGGAAGAACGGGACGTCCCGAAGCAGCGGAACGTCGACCTCGCCGAACGCCTCCTTGCTGGTCGAGAAGCCGGCGGTGCGGCCCGAGACCGACTGGCCCCAGACGTTGCGCGACAAAGTGATCTCGCCCGGAGTGTCGTCGATCTGGTCACGGCGCCACTGAACGCCGATAGCCGCTTTGGCGGGACCGGCCGGAAGGTCGATGAGATCGCCGGCGAGGCTCGCTTCGGCGGTTGTCTGCTTGTAGAGGGTGTTGCCGGTTTCCGAGCTGAACAGGAATGCCCGTTCCGCCGGCGTGAATTCGCCGCGAAGGACCCGAGGATCGGTGAAGTCGATGTCCATGCATGGGGTACCGGTGACGCGGGTCACCTGGCCGGGCTGGCAGGTGCGCGAGCGCAGCTCCTGAAGGTCGACCGCGTCGTCCAGGATTCGGTGGTTGGTGTAATCACCGTCCGAACGGCTATGCTGGACATAGCTGTCGAAACGCCATCCGTCCATGAATCCGCCGAGGTTGGCCCTGACGCCGCCGACCCCGCGATAATAATCGACATCGGTCTTGATGAAGGTCGAAACCGGGACGATCGGCAACAGGAAGACGTTTCCAGCGAAGCCGGCATTGAGCGGATCGCCGGTCCCGGTCGGGGAGCAGTTCGGGGTGGCCGCCCGCTGCGCGGCGCTGGCGCAGATTATGGCGGGCAGGCCCGTTGAGCCGGTGAACTGGTTGAAGAACAGCTGGCGGACGCCGTCGGTGCGGGTCTTGCGCTTGTTGTACAGGAACTCGCCGACCAACTCGATATTGTCGGTGACTTCGAACGAGCCGTCCGCCCAGAAAGTGTAGCGGTCGAGTTCCGGGAAGACCGACACGTCCCTGACGTACTTGGCGCCCGGGTCGAGCAGGCCGGTCGACCGGCGGCAAAGATCGAGCTGGGCGGCCGTCGGGTTCGCGGACGCGTTCGGGTTGCAGTTCAGGGCGACCGGGAAGAAGCCCGTGGGCATGGTGAAGCCAATGCCCGACATCACCGGCAGGAACTCGCCCAGCCGGTCGCCCGGCCCATCGAACTGGATCGTGCCGAAGGTGATTGGAGACGATCCCGGCGGCTGCACCAGAGTGCGGGTGCTGACGTTGATGGCGTTGGCGAAGAAGGCGTTGCAGCGCGGCTCGCCGGTCCGCGGATCGGGGACGTCGACGCGATCGCCGTCCGGGTTGAACAGAAACTCTTCCGGACACATCAGATAGTCGCGATCGCCGCGCTCAAGCTCATTGCGGTGATTGTAGTCGAAGCCGCCGATCAGGTGGCCGCGGCCGAAGTCCTTACCGTAGGACACGCTGACATTGTACGTCTCGCCGCCACCGTCCAGCGGAACCGAGGTGAAGCCGCGCAGGTCGATCCCCTCGGTCGCCTTGCGGGTGAGCAGGTTGACCACTCCGGCGATCGCGTCCGAGCCGTAGATTGGAGACGCGCCGGTCTTCACGACTTCGACCGACTGGATGATCGCCGAGGGGATGACGTTGAGGTCGAAGCCGGCGATCGCGCCGCGCGTGCCGGCCGGCCCGGCGCGGCGTCCGTTGACCAGGACCAGCGTGCGCTCGGCACCGAGACCGCGCAGCGACAGGGTCTGCGCGCCGACGCCGCCATTGGTCACGAACGAGCCCGCCGACAGCAGCGAGGTGATCTGGAACGAGCCCGCAGCGACCGGATTGGTCTGCAGGATCTCGGCGGTGTCGTTCTCGCCGCCCTTCAGCTCGAGCTCGGGGTCGATGATGGTGATCGGGTCCGGGCTGGTGAATGCGCTGCGGCGAATGCGCGAGCCGGTGACGACGATGGCGTCGGACTCCGCCTGGCGCTCGGCGGTCTCGCCGGCAGGCTGAGTCGCCGGGTCACCGGCCTCTTCCGGAGTGCCTTCGGGACGAGCCTGCGCGGCAATGCATGCGTCGCGCTCCGGCTGCGTCGGCAGGTCGGCGCACGCCTGCGCCTCGGTCGGAGTGACCGGGCCGGGTGCCGGAGCCTGCGCGTTGGCGGTTCCGGACAGGCCGGCGATGGCGATGACCGCAACGGATGCGGATGCGAGGATCCGCGCGTTCAAGCTGCTCATGTATCGAATTCCCCAGGAGATACAGGTGTAGATTGGACTAGATTAGCGCCGATACGGCAAATGCAAATGGCACCGGTTCAGGGGGTTACGGAAAACCGCTACCTGTCACATTAATACAACATTAATTGTTTGGAGACGGCCATAAAGGCCTCGTCAGTAGCGGTAGTGCTCGGGCTTGAACGGGCCCTCGGGCGAGACCCCGATGTACGCCGCCTGCTTGTCGCTGAGCCGCGTGAGCCGGACCCCCAATTTGCCGAGATGGAGCGCGGCGACCTTCTCGTCG
The DNA here is from genome assembly GCA_035764265.1 of Sphingomicrobium sp. GTDB lineage: Bacteria > Pseudomonadota > Alphaproteobacteria > Sphingomonadales > Sphingomonadaceae > Sphingomicrobium. The sequence goes on along the minus strand of DASTZO010000314.1, from coordinate 11 downwards.
AGGTGCTTGGG